>JAEEOQ010000068.1 GCA_016284355.1 Lachnospiraceae bacterium | reverse complement strand
CCATCGGTATTCACGCCGCGGTAAAAGACAATAAAGTGACTTCTGCCCCTTACTACGACATAAAGGATATTGATTTTGCAAGGGATCTTAAAGAAAAATACGGCGCAAACGTGGTTATCGAAAATGAGGCAAATCTTTCGGCTCTTGGGGAAGGAACCTTTACCTTCGACTATCCGCTCCTTGCAAATATCAGTGTTCATACAGGTCTTGGTCTTGGAATCCTTGACGGAAAGCGCATTTACGAGGGAGCAGGCGGCGGTGCCGGCGAGATAGGACATACAATAGTAGAGATAGACGGAAGAGAGTGCCCTTGCGGCAATCACGGATGCCTTGAGCAGTATGTTTCAGAAAGAGTGCTTTTTGCGGAATACGCCGCAAAAAAGGGAAAAGAGAGCATTACCCCTGATGAGTTTTTTGAAAGCTATATAGCAAAAGATAAAGATGCCATCGCTACAGTCGAGACTTTTATCAAATATATGGCTGTGTGCGTAAATAACGTGCTTAATGCCTTCAATCCTGACGTGGTGGTGATAAACAGTACCTTTGCAGCCAACATTCCGACTCTTATTGAAAAGATAGAAAAACGGCTTTCCTGTAAGATCTGTAAATATGATAAAATAGTAAGTTCTTCCCTGCAGGACGCATCTATACTGCTTGGCGGCGTATGCCTTGCAACCTGCGCCCACGCGGGGGTAAGCAGACTTAAATAAAGCGGCGCACATTTTGCGCTTCGCATTGGGAATATTATATCGGCATAAGGCTTCGGTTGTTACCGGAGCCTTTTTGTGATATACTCTTAAGGGTTTACGGAGGGATTTATGAAAAAGTTATTACCATTTTTAAAACCATATACAAAAGAGAGCATATTGGGCCCTCTTTTTAAACTGCTTGAGGCGGGGCTTGAACTGTTTATCCCCCTTGTTATAGCAGACATTATCGACATCGGTATAGCAACAGGAGACAAAGGCTACCTTTATTCTCATTTTGCACTTATGATAGGCCTTGGCTTTCTTGGCCTTATCTGTTCTATCACAGCCCAGTATTTTGCTGCAAAGGCTTCCGTTATGTTTTCGGGAGCAGTAAGGAGCAGGCTTTTTGCCCATATCGAGACCTTATCAGATAAAGACGTTGATACCCTTGGTACATCTACTCTTATAACAAGAATTAGCGGCGACATCAATCAGATCCAGTCTGCCATGAACCTTGGTCTGCGTCTTCTGCTTCGCTCGCCTTTTATAGTTTTTGGCGCCATGGTCATGGCATTTACCATCGATGTGCAAAGTGCTCTTATTTTTGCTATCGTTATTCCGGTTCTTTCGGTTATCGTATTTTTTATCATCCTTACCACCAAATCCTTATACAAAAAGGTACAGGGGCGCCTTGATAATGTTACCAAGGCTGCAAGAGAAAACTTATCCGGTGTCAGAGTTATCAGGGCTTTTAGAAGAGAAAGCATGGAAAAAGAAGATTTTGGTGTTCTTCACGAAGAGCTTACAAGTCTTCAGCTTTTTGTGGGAAAGATATCGGCTCTTTTAAATCCTCTTACATTTATAGTTATAAACTGCGGACTTCTTGTGCTTATCTATGTTGGTGCCATACGTGTAGATTCAGGCGCCATCACCCAGGGCCAGGTGGTTGCCCTTGTTAACTACATGGGCCAGATTCTAGTAGAACTTGTCAAACTTGCAAACCTTATAATCACCATAACAAAGGGCCTTGCAAGTGCAGACAGAGTGGAGAGCGTACTTGAGATAAAGCCTTCCCTTGTATTTAATGAAAACAGCGAAAAACCTGCAAATATGAGCGCTCCCGCAGCTGAATTTGAAAATGTTTCTTTTGCATATAACGAAGGCGGTGAGGAAGCTCTTACAGATATCAGCTTTAGTGCAGATGCAGGGGGCCTTTATGGAATCATCGGAGGTACAGGCTCAGGAAAGACTACTGTTATAAATCTGCTGATGAGAGCATATGACGCCGGAAAAGGCGTGGTAAGGCTCTTTGGAAATGATATCCGCACATATTCTTACGCCGATCTTAAGAAGATGATAAGCGTGGTTCCGCAAAAAGCCGTGCTTTTTAAAGGAACTGTACGAGACAACCTTAAGGTGGGAAGAGAAGATGCCACCGATGAGGAGATGATAAAGGCGCTTAAGGCTTCCCAAAGCTACGATTTCCTTAAAGAAAAGGATATGCTTGATACCGCTGTAGATGAAGGCGGACGTAATTTTTCGGGCGGTCAGCGTCAGAGACTTTCAATCGCAAGAGCCCTTGTTAAAAATGCGCCTGTCCTCATTCTTGATGACAGCTTCTCAGCACTTGATTACGCCACGGATGCAGCCCTTCGTAAGTCTTTAAAGGAGATGTACGCAGGGGTTACCGCTTTTGTGGTTTCCCAGCGTGCCTCATCAATACTTGAAGCAGATAAGATCCTGGTACTTGACGACGGAAGTGCCGTAGGCCTTGGAAAGAGCGAAGAACTTCTTAAGACCTGCGATGTATATAAAGAAATCTACGAAACACAGTTTGGGGAGGAGAAATAGTTATGGTAAAGAAACTTATTAAACTCCTTCGCGGCAGTGCTGCTTTCGTGGTACTTTCCTTTCTGTGTGCGGGCGCATCAAGCGTGCTTGCCCTTGTGATACCAAAGATCACCGGAAATGCCATCGACCTTATAATAGGAAAGGGCAATGTTGATTTTGCGGGAATAAAGAGTGAACTTTTTAAAGCCCTTGTGATCATCCTCATTACCGCGGGCTTTCAGTGGATAATGAACGTAATAAACAACAGGATCGTGTATAAACTTGTGCAAGACGTGAGAGTAAGGGCATTTAACAAGATCCACTCCCTTCCTCTTTCATACCTTGACAGCCACAGAAGCGGCGAGACCCTTAACCGTATCATCGCAGATACCGACCAGCTTGCAGAGGGCCTTCTTCTTGGCTTTACCCAGGCATTTACAGGTATAATAACCATTATCCTTGCCCTTGTTTTTATGGGAACCATAAGTATTAAGATAATGCTGCTTGTTGTTTGCATTACGCCTCTTTCACTGTTTATAGCAAGCTTTATCGGAAAGCACACATATTCCATGTTCCATGCCCAGTCGGTAGCAAAAGCAGATGTTACCTCCCATGTAAACGAGATGGTGACAAACCAGAAGCTTGTTCATGCTTTTGCTTATGAAAAAAAGGCCTCGGAGCAGTTTGATGAATATAATAAGAAACTTTGCGATACCAGCCTTAAAGCAACTTTTTATTCATCCATAGTTAACCCTACCACAAGATTTGTTAACGCCATCGTAAGTGGCGTTGTGGTTCTTGCGGGAGGTTTTGGTGTACTTCGCGGGGTTATGAGTGTCGGCGGACTTTCGGCATTTATAGCCTACTCCAATCAATACACAAAGCCTTTTAACGAGATATCCGGCGTTATAACAGAGCTTCAGAATTCCCTTGCCTGTGCAGCCAGAGTCTTTGAACTTATAGAAGAAGCGGAGGAAGCTGCTGAGAGCAAAGATGCAAATATTATTGAAGAGCCCCGTATGGCCATCGACTTTGCCAATGTGAATTTTTCATATGCTCCTGAAAAACCGCTTATAGAAAACTTAAACCTTCATATATTACCGGGTCAGAAAGTGGCTATAGTTGGGCCTACTGGCTGCGGAAAGACCACACTTATCAACCTTATCATGCGTTTTTATGACGTAAGAGAAGGAAGGATAACCTTTGATTCTGTAGATATAAAGGATGCCACAAGGGCTTCGCTTCGAAGCAATATCGGCATGGTATTACAGGACACCTGGCTTAAGGCCGGCACTATCCGCGAAAATATCGTATACGGAAAGCCTGATGCCACCGACGAAGAAATAATTGCCGCAGCAAAGGCTGCCCATGCCCATTCATTTATAAAGAGGCTTCCAAAAGGCTATGATACCTTTATAGGAGAAGACGGCGGGCTTCTTTCAGCAGGGCAAAAACAGCTCCTTTGCATAACAAGAGTCATGCTTTCCCTTCCTCCGGTACTTATACTTGATGAGGCAACGTCTTCGATAGATACCAGAACCGAGATCCGTATCCAGAAGGCATTTAACAAGATGATGGAAGGAAGGACAAGCTTTATAGTAGCCCACAGGCTTTCTACCATAAAAGAAGCAGATCTTATAATAGTAATGAAAGACGGCAAGGTAATAGAGACCGGAACCCACGAAAGTCTGCTTCCTGCAAGAGGCTTCTACGCAGAGATGTTTAACGCACAATTTGCGCGATAGGCGAAGTCTCCTTGCATTAAAAAAAATAGTTGACAAACGAAAATCTTCGTGATAATATACCATTGTTTGTGGAAACAAACAGCTGCCGAAGACAGCCGGTACGCGAAAGCGTGTAAGCACCGCAAGGTCACCAGCCGAGGAAAGATAGATCGTTTAACAGATTATTAACCTCGTGTCTTTGACGCGAGGTTTTATTTTTTCGGTAAACCTCTTGGCAGTAAATAAAATAGGAGGTAATATTCATGGCAAAAGTTGAAATCAAAGCGCCTATTGTTGACGAGATCAAGGCACACGCAGAAAAAGCTTCATCAGCAGTTCTTGTTGACTACCGTGGTCTTACTGTTGAGCAGGATACAAGACTTCGTAAGGCTCTTCGTGAAGCAGGTGTTGTATACAAGGTATACAAGAACACATACATGAAGAGAGCATTCGAGGGAACAGATTTCGCTCAGCTCGATGACACACTCGAAGGCCCATCTGCAATTGCATTCGGTATCGAAGATGCAACTGCTCCTGCAAGAATTCTTAGCCAGTTCGCTAAAGAAGCTCCTGCACTTGAGATCAAGGCCGGTGTTGTAGAAGGTACATTCTACGATGCAAAGGGAATGCAGGCTATCGCCAACATCCCATCAAGAGACGTACTTATTTCCAAGCTTCTTGGAAGTCTTCAGAGCCCTATTACCAATATGGCAAGAGTGCTCAAGCAGATCGCAGAGAAGAACGGAGAGGCTGCATAAGCTGCAGTACTCAAATTTTAGCAGCTGCGAAAACGCAGCGTAACATTTTAATTTATATTTTTTTAATGGAGGTAATTTATAATGACAACTCAGGAATTTATCGATGCCATTAAGGGCATGACAGTATTAGAGCTTAACGATCTTGTTAAGGCATGTGAGGAAGAATTTGGTGTAAGCGCAGCAGCAGGTGTTGTTGTAGCTGGTCCTGCAGCAGGTGCTGCAGCAGCAGAAGAGAAGACAGAGTTCGACGTTGAGCTTACAGAGGCTGGCGCTGAGAAAGTTAAAGTTATCAAGGTTGTTCGTGAGATCACAGGTCTTGGTCTTAAGGAAGCTAAGGATGCCGTTGATGGTGCTCCTAAGGTTCTTAAAGAGGGCGCTTCTAAGGAAGAGGCTGAGGAAATCAAGAAGAAACTTGAAGAGGCTGGCGCTAAGGTTACTCTTAAGTAAGAGCGTTTTTCAGACGATTTTAAGAGAGGATTACATCGCAAGTGTAATCCTCTTTTTTCCATAAGATACGAAAAGTATGGAGGATAAAAAGATGACAAATTACGATCGTAAGATGGAAGCCCGCAAGGCTGCAGCGCAGAAGGCAAAAAAAGATAAGAACGTTGCTCTTATCATTGCCATTGTTGCCGTTGTTATTATAATCGGTGCTGTAGTATGGGCCAAGGTTGCAGCTCCTATCAGGGAAAAGGCAGCAGCTAAAGAGACCTATTGCAAGATCGGTTCTCATGAAGTATCTAAAGTTGAATACGATTATTTTTACTATACAACAGTTAATGAGTACATTAATATGTACGGTTCTTTCCTTCAGTATATGGGTCTTGACACTACTCAGGATTTTGACGATCAGATGTATGACGAGAACAAGACATGGAAAGATGCTTTCGACGATATGACAACCGGCCGTATCCAGGCTGTATTCGCTTACTATGATGATGCAGTTAAAAACGGCTTTACCTTTGATGAGGCTACAGCATACGAAAGCTACAAAAACGGCATTGAAGATGCTGCAAAGACAGCTAACTACAGTGTAGCTGATTACTACAAGGGAATGTTCGGCAAGTACGCCACAGAAGAAGGACTTGAGAATATTGTTAAGACTACTCTTATGGCTGATGCTTATATGGACAAGCTTACAGAAGACAATGCTCCTTCTACTGAAAAGATCGAGAGCTACTATGCAGAGCATAAAGACGATTACGACAAGGTTTCATTCTATGCAGTAACAGTAGAAGATGAAGGCGACGAGCCAAGCTTTGCAAATGCAAAGGAAAAGGCTGAGGGTATCAACGCCATCGTTTCTGAGGGCGGAGACTTTGATACTACAGCAAGTGCTGTGGTTCCTTTCCCTGAAGGTACATCTTCTTACCTTTCTACAGACCTTGCAAAGAGCTACATTAACAGCAAGTATTCTGACTGGCTCTTTGATGCAGCAAGAGTTAAGGGTGATGTTACTCTTGTAGAGGATGAAGAAAACAACAGATGTTACGTAGTTCAGTTTGAAGAGAGAAAGCAGTCTGATGATTATGCCGATTCTATCAAGAGCAAGCTTTCATCAGAGGCTGTATCTGAATATATGAAGCCGATCTTTGATCAGTATGAGATCACAGATGTTAAGGGCGATCTTAAGTTCCTTCTCATCGATGAGGATGAAGAGTCAGAAGAAGCAACTGATGCAGAAGAATCTGACGAAGAATAATTAAGTACTAAAAAAAGAACAAAGAAACCGCGAAAGCGGAAAAATAAAGAGGAAGCCGATAAAAAGCTTCCTCTTTTTTGTGATTTTATACCAAAAAAAATAACTTGACAAAAACTGTCGTTTTTGTTATCATGAAAAATGCACTATTGTGGTATCGTGTGCATACTATCCCCATCGATAAGCATTATATCACAATGGAATCAGAAAATAAAGAACAAAATTTTAGCCAAGGGGTGAAAACGTCAATGGAAAAAAACAGAATACGTCCCGTTAAAGCCGGAAATGGCGTAAGAATGAGTTATTCCAAACAAAAGGAAGTTCTTGAGATGCCTAATCTTCTTGAGGTTCAGACAGCCTCATACAAGTGGTTTCTTGAAGAAGGACTGAAAGAAGCATTTGACGACATTTCTCCGATCGAAGACTACTCAAGCCGCTTAAGTCTTGAGTTTGTTGACTTTACACTTTGTGAAGAAGACAAAAAGTACACGATCGAAGAGTGTAAAGAGAGAGATGCCACTTATGCTGCTCCGCTGAAAGTAAAGGTAAGACTCTATAATAAAGAGAATGATGAGATCAGCGAACATGACATTTTCATGGGTGATCTGCCGCTCATGACCAAGACAGGTACATTTGTCATCAATGGTGCAGAAAGAGTTATCGTAAGTCAGCTTGTACGTTCCCCTGGTATTTATTATGAGATAAGCCATGATAAGATCGGTAAGGAATTATTTGCATGTACCGTTATTCCTAACCGTGGTGCATGGCTCGAGTACGAGACCGATTCTAACGATGTTTTCTATGTAAGAGTCGATCGTAACAGAAAGGTTCCTATCTCGGTTCTTATCAGAGCTATGGGTGTGGGTACCAATCAGGAGATCCTTGATCTTTTCGGTGAAGAGCCAAAGATCCTTGCTTCATTTACAAAAGATACTTCAGACAACTATCAGGACGGCCTTTTAGAGCTTTATAAGAAACTTCGTCCGGGTGAGCCTCTTGCGGTAGATTCTGCAAAGCAGCTCATCGAGGGAATGTTCTTTGACTCCAGAAGATACGACCTTGCAAAGGTTGGCCGTTATAAATTCAACAAGAAGCTTGCTTTCCGTAACCGTATCGTAGGCTTTACTCTTGCTGAAGATGCAGTGAGCCCTGTTACAGGCGAGGTTATCGCTGAGAAAGGCACAGTTGTTACAGAAGAACTTGCAGACAAGATCCAGTATAGCGCTGTTCCTTTCGTATGGCTCCAGACAGAAGAAAGAAATGTTAAGGTCCTTTCAAACATGATGGTAGACCTTAACAGCTTCGTAGATTGCGATAAAAAAGCTCTCGGTATTACCGAAGAGGTTTATTACCCATATCTTGCTACTCTTATGGAAGAGTTTACAGATAAGGAAGAACTTCTTGCAGAGATTAAGAAGCACGTTATCGACCTCATTCCAAAGCATATTACAAAGGAAGATATCTTCGCTTCCATCAACTACAATATGCACCTTGAGTACCACATAGGTAACAAAGACGATATCGATCACCTCGGTAACCGTCGTATCCGTGCGGTTGGTGAGCTTTTACAGAACCAGTACCGTATCGGTCTTTCAAGAATGGAAAGAGTAGTCAGAGAGAGAATGACAACACAGGATCTTTCAAGCATTTCTCCTCAGACACTTATTAATATCAAACCTGTAACTGCAGCTGTTAAGGAGTTCTTCGGAAGTTCACAGCTCTCCCAGTTTATGGATCAGAACAACCCTCTTAGTGAGCTTACACATAAGAGACGTCTTTCAGCCTTAGGACCTGGTGGTCTTTCAAGAGACCGTGCCGGATTCGAAGTACGAGACGTTCACTATTCTCACTACGGAAGAATGTGTCCTATCGAGACACCTGAAGGTCCTAACATCGGTCTTATCAACTCACTTGCAAGCTACGCAAGGATCAACGAGTACGGCTTTGTTGAGGCACCTTACAGAAAAGTAGACAAGAGCGATCCTTTAAATCCTCGTGTTACTGATGAGGTTGTATACCTTACAGCAGACGAAGAGGACAGATTCTTTGTAGCTCAGGCTAATGAGCCGCTTGATGAAAAGGGTTACTTTATCAATAACAATATTTCCGGTCGTTTCCGTGAGGAGACATCACAGTTCGAAAAGAAGAAGATCGATCTTATGGACGTATCTCCTAAGATGGTATTCTCTGTCGCTACTGCCATGATCCCATTCCTCCAGAACGATGATGCGAACCGTGCCCTCATGGGTTCAAACATGCAGCGTCAGGCAGTTCCACTTCTTATGACAGAGTCTGCTGTAGTAGGTACAGGTATGGAACAGAAAGCTGCTGAGGACTCAGGTGTATGTGTTCTTGCAGAAGAAGACGGAACAGTTGAGAGCGCCTGCGCAGATCGCATTGTTGTAAAGGGCGATGACGGCGTTCGCAAAGATTATAAACTTATCAAATTTGCCAGAAGTAACCAGGGTACATGTATCAACCAGCGTCCTATCGTTAATAAGGGTGATCATGTTACAAAGGGTCAGGTTATCGCAGACGGTCCTTCTACAGCCGGCGGCGAGATTGGTCTTGGTAAGAACCCTCTTATCGGTTTCATGACCTGGGAAGGTTACAACTACGAGGATGCGGTCCTTCTTTCAGAAAGACTTGTCCAGGAAGATGTTTATACATCTGTACATATCGAAGAGTACGAGGCAGAAAGCCGTGATACAAAGCTCGGACCTGAAGAGATCACAAGAGACGTTCCGGGTGTTGGTGATGATGCTCTTAAAGATCTCGATGAGAGAGGTATCATCCGTATCGGTGCTGAGGTTCGTGCCGGAGATATCCTCGTTGGTAAGGTTACTCCTAAGGGAGAAACAGAGCTTACAGCAGAAGAGAGACTTCTTCGTGCGATCTTCGGTGAGAAAGCAAGAGAAGTCAGAGATACATCTCTCCGTGTTCCTCACGGTGAGTATGGTATCATTGTTGACGCCAAGGTATTTACAAGAGAGAACGGCGACGAGCTTTCACCTGGCGTTAATCAGTGCGTAAGAGTTTACATAGCACAGAAGAGAAAGATTCAGGTCGGCGATAAGATGGCAGGTCGTCACGGAAACAAGGGTGTCGTTTCAAGAGTACTCCCTGTTGAAGATATGCCATTCCTTCCAAACGGACGTCCGCTTGATATCGTTCTTAACCCGCTCGGCGTTCCTTCACGTATGAACATCGGTCAGGTCCTTGAGATCCACCTTTCACTTGCTGCAAAGGTTCTTGGCTTTAAGGTTTCTACACCGGTATTTGACGGAGCGAACGAGGTTGACATTATGGATACCCTTGAGCTTGCAAACGATTATGTTAACACACCGCTTGACGAGTTCAAGAAGAAATATAAGAATATCCTTGATCCTGACGTTATGAAGTACCTCGTTGAAAATGAGGACTATCGTAAAGAATGGGCAGGAGTTCCTATCAACCGCGACGGTAAGGTCAGACTTCGTGACGGCCGTACAGGTGAGTATTTTGACAGCCCTGTTACCGTTGGTTTCATGCATTACCTTAAGCTCCATCACCTTGTTGACGATAAGATCCATGCTCGTTCAACAGGTCCTTACTCACTTGTTACACAGCAGCCTCTCGGTGGTAAAGCACAGTTCGGTGGCCAGCGTTTCGGTGAGATGGAGGTTTGGGCACTTGAGGCATACGGTGCAGCCTATACACTTCAGGAGATCCTTACTGTTAAGTCTGATGATGTTGTCGGACGTGTAAAGACCTATGAAGCAATTATCAAGGGTGATAATATTTCAGAACCAAGTATTCCTGAATCATTTAAGGTACTTCTTAAAGAGCTTCAGTCACTTGCTCTTGATGTTACCGTACTTGACGAAAACGGAAACGAAGTTAAGATGACAGAGAACATCGACTACGGCGATGAGGATCTTACTCCACTTATGGATGAAGCAAATGCATTCTCATTTGATAATGAGCCTACAGATGCTGACGGATTCAGAATCGGCGATATGGAAGATCTCGATGATGATACGGAATTTGGTCTTTACGAGGATGACGATACAGATAACTTCGATGACTTCGAATAATAATCGTCCTTCTTAAATTATAAAAGCAAAGGAGAAACTGTAATGTCAGATACAGGTATAGAGAGTGTACAGGAAATGACATATGATGCCATTAAAATTGGCTTGGCTTCACCTGAAAAGATAAAAGAGTGGTCCCGTGGCGAGGTTAAAAAGCCTGAGACCATCAACTACAGAACATTAAAGCCTGAAAAAGACGGACTGTTCTGTGAGAAGATCTTCGGACCTAGCAAGGACTGGGAATGTCACTGCGGTAAGTATAAGAAGATCAGATACAAAGGCGTTGTCTGCGACAGATGTGGCGTTGAGGTTACAAAGGCTACTGTTCGTCGTGAGAGAATGGGACACATCGAGCTTGCTGCTCCTGTGTCACACATCTGGTACTTTAAAGGTATTCCTAGCCGTATGGGTCTTATCCTTGACCTTTCACCAAGAGTACTTGAGAAGGTTCTTTATTTCGCTTCTTACATAGTACTTGATAAGGGCGAGACAGATCTTTCGGTTAAGCAGATCCTTACAGAGAAAGAATACAGCGATGCTGTAGATAAATACGGCTACAAGGCATTCAGAGTAGGTATGGGTGCCGAGGCTATTATGGAACTCTTACAGAAGATCGATCTTGAGGCTGAATCAGCAGAGCTCAAGAAAGGTCTTAAAGAGTCTACAGGTCAGAAGAGAGCACGTATCATTAAGAGACTTGAAGTTGTTGAGGCTTTCCGTGAGTCAGGTAACAAGCCTGAGTGGATGATCCTTACAGCTATTCCGGTTATCCCACCGGATCTTCGTCCTATGGTACAGCTTGACGGTGGACGTTTTGCCACATCTGATATGAACGATCTTTACAGACGTATCATCAACAGAAACAACCGTCTCCGCAGACTTCTTGATCTTTCTGCTCCTGACATCATCGTACGTAACGAAAAGCGTATGCTTCAGGAAGCAGTTGATGCACTTATCGATAATGGCCGTAGAGGCAGACCTGTTACAGGTCCTGGAAACCGTGCTCTTAAGAGCCTTTCAGACATGCTTAAAGGTAAGCAGGGTCGTTTCAGACAGAACCTCCTTGGTAAGCGTGTTGACTACTCCGGACGTTCCGTTATCGTCGTTGGTCCTGACCTTAAGATCTACCAGTGTGGTCTTCCTAAGGAAATGGCCATCGAGCTTTTCAAACCATTCGTTATGAAAGAGCTTGTTGCCAGAGGCACAGCTCACAATATAAAGTCAGCTAAAAAGATGGTAGAGCGTCTTCAGTCTGAGGTTTGGGACGTACTTGAGGATGTTATTCATGAGCATCCGGTTATGCTTAACCGTGCGCCGACACTCCACAGACTTGGTATCCAGGCATTCGAGCCTGTACTTGTAGAAGGTAAGGCAATTCGTCTTCACCCACTCGTATGTACAGCCTTCAACGCCGACTTCGATGGAGACCAGATGGCGGTTCACCTTCCACTTTCAGTAGAGGCACAGGCAGAGTGCAGATTCCTTCTTCTCTCTCCTAACAACTTACTGAAGCCTTCAGACGGTGGCGTTGTTGCCGTTCCTTCACAGGATATGGTACTTGGTATTTACTACCTTACCCTTATGAAGCCGGGCGACAAGGGCGAGGGCATGTTCTTCAAGAGCGTTAATGAAGCTATCCTTGCATACGAAAACGGATGCATCACACTTCAGGCTCCTATTAAAGTAAGAAGAACAGGCATTAACGCTGAAGGAAAAGAAGAAAGCAGAGTTATCGAGTCTACTCTCGGAAGATTTATCTTCAACGAGAATATCAGCCAGGAGCTTGGCTTTGTAGACAGAAGCGATCCTGCTAACTTCCTTAAGCCTGAGGTTGACTTCCTTGTTAAGAAGAAGCAGCTTAAGCAGATTCTTGAGAAGAGTATGGCAAACTTCGGTGCTACTGCTACAGCAGAGACTATGGATAAGATCAAGGCTCTCGGTTACAAGTATTCAACAAGAGCAGCCATGACCGTTTCCATTTCCGATATGACGGTTCCTGAGAGCAAGAAGCAGATCCTTGCAGATGCTGAAAAGACAGTTGATCAGATCGCAAAGAACTACAGACGTGGTCTCATGACCGAAGAAGAGCGTTACAAAGCAGTTATCGAGACATGGAAGGAAGCCGATGATGTAATCACCAGAAACCTTCTTGATGGTCTTGACAAATATAACAACATCTTCATGATGGCAGACTCAGGAGCCCGTGGTTCCGATAAGCAGATCAAACAGCTTGCCGGTATGCGTGGACTTATGGCCGATACATCAGGTCGTACCATCGAGCTCCCTATTAAGTCTAACTTCCGTGAGGGTCTTGACGTACTTGAGTACTTCATCTCAGCTCATGGTGCTCGTAAGGGTCTTTCCGATACCGCTCTTCGTACAGCGGACTCAGGTTACCTTACAAGACGTCTTGTTGATGTATCACAGGAACTCATTATCCGTGAGACAGACTGTGTTGCAGATAAAGATCCTAAGAAGAACCCTGATGTTATTCCGGGTATGTGGATCAAAGCATTCAAGAACGGTAAAGAAACTATCGAGACTCTTGAAGAGCGTATCACAGGACGTTATGCATGCGAAGACTGGTATGATGACAACGGTGAGCTTATCTGTAAAGCAAACCACATGATCACAGCAAAGCGTGCAGCTAAGATCGTTAAAACAAAGAAGGTTCTTGATCAGGGCGACGATCCGCAGATCAAGATCCGTACAGTTCTTACATGTAGATCACACCTCGGTGTTTGTACAAAGTGTTATGGTGCCAACATGGCAACAGGTCTTCCTGTTCAGGTTGGTGAGGCTGTCGGTATCATTGCTGCTCAGTCTATCGGTGAGCCTGGTACACAGCTTACCATGCGTACATTCCATACCGGTGGTGTTGCCGGCGATGATATCACACAGGGTCTTCCTCGTGTCGAGGAGCTTTTCGAGGCAAGAAAGCCTAAGGGACTTGCCATTATATCAGAGTTTGGCGGCAAAGTTGAGATCAAAGACACAAAGAAGAAACGTGAGGTTGTTATCACAAATGCTGAGACCGGTGAGTCTAAGGCATACCTCATTCCTTACGGTTCAAGAATAAAGGTTCAGCCTGATCAGGTTATCGAAGCCGGTGACGAGATCACAGAAGGTTCCGTTAACCCACATGATATCCTTAAGATCAAGGGTGTTCGTGCCGTACAGGATTACATGCTCCGCGAGGTTCAGCGTGTATATCGTCTTCAGGGTGTTGATATCAACGATAAGCATATCGAGATGATCGTTCGTCAGATGCTTAAGAAGATCCGTATCGAAGAGAGCGGAGATACAGAGTACTTACCTGGTACACTTGTAGATGTACTTGATTTTGAAGAGGGCAACGAAGAACTTGTTAAAGAGGGATTCGAGCCTGCAGAAGGAAAGCAGGTTATGCTTGGTATCACCAAGGCTTCACTTGCCACAAATTCATTCCTTTCTGCTGCTTCATTCCAGGAGACCACAAAGGTTCTTACCGAGGCTGCTATTAAGGGACGTATCGATCCTCTTATCGGTCTTAAAGAGAACGTTCTTCTTGGTAAGCTCATCCCTGCAGGTACAGGTATGAAGAGTTACAGAAGCGTTAAGCTTGATACAGACGCTGCTATCGAGGCTAAGGCCGCAAGCGCAGAAGAGTATGAGGAACTTGATATGGCTTCTACTCCTTCAGAGGATGACGACGAGGCATAAAAACTAAGCTCTTAGCGGCTTTTGCCGGTTAGAGATTAGTTTGTTCTGGATGCCGTAGGCAGAGCAGAACTTCCAAATTCTTATTGAATAATTAAAGAACGATTAAAATCGCGTGGAAATCATTTTTCCACGCGATTTTTGTTTGTAATCGCCGCGGCTATGTGATACACTATAGGTTGTATTAGTGGATACGAAGGAGAGTACCAATGGACGGACAAAATGGACGAAGCGGAAATGATCTTGGGGATGAGATCCGCAATGTAGTAAATCAGGCATTAAACAACGGAGATTTTTCAAATCTTAACAATCAGATAAGAAACTCGGTTAATTCTGCGGTAGAGGAGATTAAGGCAAGTATCTACAAAGAGGGTATGAGAACTTCTAACAGAGTTCGTTATACACAAAACCCTGCTCCCCACGCTACATACCGCAACGTAAAGTATGCACAGGGAAGCAATGTAAACAAGATAATCGGTACAGATAAAGCAGCTATTAAGCGTAACGCCAAAGCAGAGATAAGGGCAGACATCAGAGCCGGCCTTATCAATAAGGGCAACGAAGGCGGAGCAAGAGCGCTTTTTATTGTTGGTATCGTATTTTTAAGTATCGCAGGTATCGCTGTTTTAGATTCCCTTGCCGATGGTATGGGTATCGACTGGGATTCCCTTATTATGGGTGTTCCGGGTGCTATCTGCTTTACCCTTGGCTTTACCAAGAGGCAGAAGATCAAAAGACTTATGGGCTATTATAACCTTGCTAAAGAAAAGGGCTATGCTTCCATAGATGAGCTTGCAAGGGTAAACGGCAAGACAAAAGGCTTTATCGTAAAAGATATATACAAGATGATCGCTGAAGGTATGCTTCCTCAGGCTCATATAGACGAGACAGAGACTTACTTTATACTTGACTCTAAGACAAACGATCTATATGAGAACATGATGAAGAGTCATGAACAGCAGCAAAAAGAGCAGGAAGTCAAGGAAGAGAAAAAAGCTGAAGAAGATGCTGCTAATAAGGTGTCAGAGACAGTTGCGCAGGGACGCAGATACATTCAGGCTATTAACGAGGCAAATGCTGCTATCCCGGGCGAGGAGATCACCAAAAAGCTTGACGACCTTTCCCTTATTATGGACAGGATCTTCTCTTTTGTGGAAGAGCACCCTGAAGAAGAGGGCAGCATGAGAAAGTTCATGGATTATTACCTTCCTACTACTCTTAAGCTCGTAAGAGCCTACAGAGACTTTGATGCAGATCCGGTTCAGGGAGATAACATTACTGCCTCAAAGCATGAGATCGAGGAGACTCTTGATACCATCAACAACGCATTTAAGCGTCTTTACGACGACCTTTATGAAGATACGGCTATGGATATCTCAACCGATATCAATGTGCTTAACACACTTTTTGCACAGGACGGTCTTACAAAAGAAGAGCTTAAAAATAATTAATATAAATCAAGGAGAGTTAAAATGGACGAAAATAAGATCACACTTGAACTTGAGCCTACTCCGGCTCCTACACTTACATTTGATCCGCTTGGGGAAGCAGCAGAAAAGGCTCCGGTAGCTGAAAAGAAAGACGAGATGGCTGAGCAGCAGGCACTTGATGAGAGCACTCTTACTGAAGAAGAGCGCAAGATGGTAAATGATTTTGCAGAGCAGATAGATATTACCAATTCAAATCAGATCCTTCAGTTTGGTGCAGGCAGCCAGAAAAAGATGGCTGACTTTTCTGAAACAGCACTTAAAAATGTTAAGAGCAAAGATCTTGGTGAAGTAGGCGGAATGCTCAGCAACGTGGTAGCAGAGCTTAAGAGCATCGAGATGACTGAAGAAGAATCAAAGAGCTTCTTTGGTCTCTTTAAAAAGGCTTCAAACAAGCTTACAGCTATCCAGGCCAAGTATGCAAAGGCTGAGACCAATGTTAACGATATCGTTAAAGCCCTTGAAGGACACCAGGTTCAGCTCCTTAAAGATATTGCCGTACTTGATAAGATGTACGACATGAACCTTGTTTATTTTAAAGAGCTTTCTATGTACATCCTTGCAGGTAAAAAGAAACTTAAACATGCACAGGAAGTAGAACTTGAAGAGCTCCGCGCAAAGGCTCAGGCTTCAGGTCTTCCTGAAGATGCACAGAAAGCAAATGATTTTGCAGAGCTTATAAACAGATTTGAGAAGAAGCTTCACGACCTTGAGCTTACCAGAATGGTATCTCTTCAGACAGCTCCTCAGATCCGTCTTATTCAGAACAATGACATCGCTATGAGCGAGAAGATCCAGTCTACAATAGTAAATACCATTCCTCTTTGGAAGAGCCAGATGGTACTTGCACTTGGTATCGCACATTCCGGACAGGCTGCCAAGGCTGAGCGTGAGGTTAATGACCTTACAAACGATCTTCTTAAGAAGAACGCAGATACTCTTAAGATGGCTACTATTGAGACCGCAAAAGAGACAGAGCGCGGCGTAGTAGATATGGAAACCCTTAAGCACACAAATGAGACTCTTATTTCTACTCTTGATGAGGTAATGAAGATCCAGGAAGAAGGCAGAACCAAGAGAGCAGAGGCTGAGGTTGAGCTTAACAGGATCGAAAACGAACTTAAGAGTAAGCTTCTTGAACTTCACAAATAATTTCATATGACTTTATGATAATGATAACAGAAAACGGCCTGCAGCTTGTAGCTGCAGGTCTTTTTTGACTGTATGACAAGGCTATAATAAAAAATGTGATGAATAAGTCTAATAAGGCTTCAAGTTGCTAAATTCTGAAAAAATGGGACAATTAGATCAATCTTTCACAGAAGCTAAAATTTGGGGTATTATTTTAGCGGAATCTATTGTATAATATAAGGAGCACTAGATTAGCGGATTTGTAATTACTTTAATTACGGAGGATTGAAAGGTATGAAAAAAATTTCTCACGCTATAGTTCTATCCATAGCTATTTCTGTCATCGCAGCTGCAGGTATCTGTACAGCGCTTTCCATCAGCATGAACGCAAAGACCATAATAAGCGAATGTAAAGAAAAGATAGCTGCCATCAGCGGTGAAAAAGCCAACGAGATGGACATCTCATTTAAAAAGTACGAAGTTGCCGTTGAAGGCATCGAAGTAATGATAAAGAGCAATTTTGACGCCAGCAAGGTAAGACACAGGATCTACAACGATCAGTATGTAGATGAGCTTGAAAGCTTTGCTGCCGAAAATGCAAAGACCTACCCTGAGATCAAAGAGATGTTTATTTATATAAACCCTGAGTATTCGGGTAATGTCAGCGCCATTGATTACAAAAACGGCGAAAGACAGCAGGTTATGGCTATCGACGATTACAAGCTTTATCTTGCAAAAGATCCAAGCTGGGATTTTTACTTTAAGGTAGCTGAAAAAGGCGGTCCTGTATGGCTTGATCCTGCATACGACGAAAGTCTTGGCTGCACCGTTATCACTTACAGTAACCCTATTTACGTAGATGACATCCTTGTTGCGGTAGCCGGATTTAAAGTAGATTTCTCAGAGATCACAAATACTGTCAATTCCATCAAGATTTACGATACAGGTCATGCTTTCCTTGTAAATGACAACAACAGGTTCATTATCCACAAGGAATACGGCATAAACGACACCTTAGAGTCTGCAGGCTACACAAAGCTTGCGGGAGCCGTATGGAACGGTAACAGCGGCAGCCTTGAAGAGACTGTAAACGGAAAAGAATATTATGTTTCATACAGCAAGATGAACACAGGATATACGCTTGTAGTCCTTGTTCCTGCGGCAGAAGCTGCAGCATCGACCATTACAACAGCTATTGCCTGTCTTGTGGCAGCACTTGTTATCATCGCAATATGTGTTGCCATCGCCA
>JAEEOQ010000067.1 GCA_016284355.1 Lachnospiraceae bacterium | reverse complement strand
TACCGAAGGTGTTGTCAATAACAAGTGGCAGTCCGTGCTTGTGTGCTATCTCAGCGATGGCATCAATATCAGGAATGTCGCTGTTTGGGTTGCCAAGAGTCTCAAGGTAGATGGCTCTGGTGTTTTCCTGTATAGCACCCTCAACTTCTGCAAGATCATGTGCGTTTACAAAAGTTGTGGAAACGCCGTACTGCGGTAAAGTGTGTGCGAGAAGATTGTAGCTGCCGCCGTAAATGGTTTTCTGTGCTACAATGTGGCCACCGTTTGCTGCAAGAGCTTCGATGGTGTATGTGATAGCTGCTGCACCTGATGAAACTGCAAGAGCAGCGCTTCCGCCTTCAAGGGCTGCAACTCTTTTCTCAAGAACATCCTGAGTTGAGTTTGTAAGTCTTCCGTAAATGTTACCTGCATCAGCAAGTCCGAATCTGTCGGCAGCGTGCTGGCTATTTCTAAAAACATAAGATGTTGTCTGGTAAATTGGAACCGCTCTGGCATCTGTAGCCGGATCCGGCTGCTCCTGTCCAACATGTAACTGTAAAGTCTCAAATTTGTAATTACTCATAATTCATATCCTCCTCATTGTTTGGTTCAAAATTAACTTGAGGACATGTTATCACGACCAACCTACTAAGTCAATAGGTTAATCCTTAACAAAATTTGAGAGACAGTTATCAATTTAATCGATTACTAAAAGGGACAGGCTCTTTTGCCTGTCCCTTGTTGGTTTTATGTTTAAATTACATCATTATCACATTCGCCTGGCTGCCGCGTTTGCCACCGGTGCCGCGGTGGGACCAGTACTTGCCCTGCACACACATGGTGCACTCGCATACGTCGTCAATGTGGCTGCGATCAAGACCAAGCTGCACAAGTCTTTCTGCTACAGCACCCTTAAGGTCTACCAGGAATTTTCCTTCACGCCCTTCCTCGGGCTTATAGAACTTCTTGCCGTCTTCTCCGAGAAGTCCGTCAATTGCTTCCGGCACTTCAGGCCCCGTCTCGAAGCAGTCCTTGCAGATAGCAGGACCGATGGCGGCCCTGATGTTTTCTGGCTTTGCCCCAAGAGAAACCATCTTTGATACTGCCTCTCCCTCAATATCAGCAACAGTGCTTCTCCAGCCACAGTGCACCGCACCGATAACCCCATTTACAGGGTCTTCAAGCAGCACCGGCACGCAGTCTGCAGTAAAGATCACAAGAGGCACGCCTTTTTTGGCAGTTACTAGTCCATCTGCCTCAATAAGCTCGCCCGCCTCTGCAAATGAATACATATCAGCGCTTGTAACGATCCTTACGTGATTTCCGTGTACCTGCTTGCCGCTTACTATATCTGTAAGAGGAATGCCGCAGCTCGCGCCAAATATCCTGTAATTAGTAAGGACGTTTTCTTTATCATCGCCTCTGCCAAAGCCAAGATTAAGGGAGGTGAAGTCTCCTGTGCTTATTCCGCCAAGTCTTGTTGAAAATGCATGAGCACATTTGATTACGTCTGAAGCCACAAACTCTGCCATATTTTGCAGTATCTTATAGTCTGTAAGCTCGTCGTTTTTATTGTAATAAAGGTCCATATTAAGAGGATAGCTGCCTTTTAGCATCTCTTTTAGAAAAAGCCTGTCCCCCTCCCAAAGCTCAAGATCCGGTATCTTATCTTTAGAGATCCAGGAAAGAGTCCCTTCCGGGCAGTCCATATTTATATCGCCATCCCATGAGGTGCCAACGTAAAGATACATATCCTCATCCTCAAGTCCTTCGTAATGGAAGCCAATGGTGCCAAGAAAACGGTATTCGGATAAATCTACGCCGGCTTCTTCGTATACCTCGCGCCTTACGCAGGCATCAGCGCCTTCCCCGGGCTCAAATTTGCCACCAAGGCCTATCCATTTTCCCGCATTTACATCATTTTTCTTTTTATTGCGGAGCATCATAAGATAGCATCCGTCTTTTTCAAGATATATAAGGGTTGTTTTCTTCATTTTGATTCCTTTGTGTTATCAGTTTTACTTCTCAATTTTATCAGTAAATATGGGGCTTTTCAACATCAGACTTTTCTTGACTTGAAAAAGGACTAAAATTATAATAAATAAAGGAAAAGTATGGGTTTTTATATTTTTAAGGAGGGGCAAAAATATGAAAATAGGATTTATAGGAATGGGCAATATGGCAAAGGCACTTGCAGGCGGTTTTATCGCTTCCGGCAAGCTTAAAGAGGAAGATATCCTTGCCTATGCGCCTAATCAGGAAAAGCTTATGGCAAATGCAGACCGTTTTGGGTTTGTGGCAGTAAGCAATATAGTAGACCTTGTAAAAGGAGCAGACATTGTTTTTATAGCCTGCAAACCTTATCAGATAGACGGCGTTTTAAAAGAAGTCAGAGATTCGCTTTCAGGAAAGGCTATCATATCCGTAGCCGCCGGCTGGGTATACAGCAGCTATGCTACAAAGCTTGGAAGCAGCGTCAGGATCCAGTGCGTTATGCCAAATACTCCCGCTATGTGCGGTGAGGGCGTATTCCTCTTTGAGGAGATGAATTCTCTCTCTGTAGATGAAGATGCTTTTATAAAGGCGCTTTTTGAGGCTATCGGTATAGTAGAGGTGATCCCTACAGAGCTTATGGGTATCGGCGGAGCTATCTCAGGCTGCGGCCCTGCATTTATGGATATGATAATGGAGGCCTATGCCGATGCCGGAGTTAAGTACGGCCTTTCAAGAAGCACTGCATATAAGCTTATATCGCAGACTATGATAGGCAGCGCAAAGCTTTTGCAGGCAAGCGGAAAACATCCGGGGCTTTTAAAAGATGAGGTATGTTCGCCGGGAGGAACTACCATAAGAGGCGTTGAAGCCCTTGAAAAAGGCGGCCTTCGTGCAGCCTGTATGGATTCAGTGAACGCCATAATGGATTTTAAGAAAAAATAGGATTTGGAAAGGGATTTAAAAATGGACTTTAAGAAGGACAGCATTGAGGATTTTAGCACAGCTCTTGCGGGGAAGACATCGGTTCCGGGCGGCGGCGGAGCAAGTGCCCTTGTGGGTGCTCTTGGCATAGCACTTGGAAGTATGGTGGGAGAGTATACAGTGGGCAAGAAAAAATATGCCGCTGTGGAGGAAGACATTAAAAAACTTATGGCAGAGGCGGAACTTTTAAGAAACCGCCTGCTTAACTGTATAAATGAAGATGCGAGGCTTTTTGAGCCTCTTTCAAAGGCCTACGGCATCCCTAAGGATGAGCCCGGGCGCGACGAGGTTCTTGAAAAATGCCTTCGGGATGCGGCAGAGGTTCCTATGGAGATCTTAAGACTTTCCTGCAAAGCTCTTGAGCTTATAGAGGAATTTGCAGAAAAAGGGTCAACTCTTATGATCTCAGATGCCGCTACCGGCGCAGCTATCTGCAAGGCAGCGCTTCTTGGAGCCGCCGCAAATGTTAAGGTAAATACAAAGCTTATGAAAGACAGGGCTTACGCCGATGCCTTAAATGAGGAGACAGATCTTAAGGTGATCAGATACGGAAGCCTTGCAGATGCGGTATATGAAAGCGTCTGCAGTACACTGGTATAGAAAAGGGAAGAAAAATGACTGAGATATTAAAGGGGAAACCGGTGGCAGATGCCATTTCCGAAGAACTTAAAGAAAGATGCGAAAAGCTTAAAGAAAAGGGCATCATTCCTGCTCTTGCCATAATTCGCGTGGGTGAGAGGGAAGATGACCTTTCTTATGAAAGAGGAGCCGGCAAAAGGGCTGAACTTGTGGGAGCCAAAGTATTAAATGTGGTATTTCCCGAAGATGTCAGTAAAGATACGCTTTTTGCAAAAATAAAAGAACTGAATGAAGATAATAATGTCCATGGGATCCTTTTATTCAGGCCCCTGCCAAAGCATATAGATTCAGACGCGGCAAGAAAACTTATCGCGCCCTCTAAAGATGTGGACGGCTGCACAGACGCCTCGCTTGCAGGTGTTTTTACGGGTACAAAGCTTGGATTTGCACCTTGTACAGCAGAAAGTGCGGTAGCAATTTTAAAGCATTATAACATTCCCATAAGCGGAAGCAGGGCTGTTGTTATCGGCAGGTCTCTTGTAATAGGAAGGCCTGTAGCTCTTTTACTTATGCATGAAAATGCCACTGTTACGGTATGTCACACTCGTACCAAAGATGTCCCTGCCGTTGCCAAAGATGCAGATATACTTATTGCGGCAAGCGGTGTTATGGAAAGCATCGGCTGCGAGTATACAAATAAAGATCAGACCATAATTGACGTCGGTATAAGCTTTAATGAGGAAAAGGGTAAGCTTTGCGGAGATGTAAAGTACGATGAGGTTTTTGAAAATGTAAAGGCCATAACTCCCGTACCCGGCGGAGTCGGAAGCGTTACCACAGCCATCCTTTTTAAGCATGTGATAGAATCGGCAGAAAAAAATGCATAAAAAAGGAGGTCCTTGCGGGTGGACCTCCTTTCCAGGATATAAGAGTTCAAATTATTATCATTGACGCAGATCCCGTTACGCCTATAATAATATTATATGCGATGATAAAATACTATAACAATATCACATTTTTTGATAACAAAATCGTTTTTTCAATAACAGAATTATAATAATTGGAGAGAAAATGAATCAGATAATACTTAACGAAGACTCTTCGGAACGTCTTGAATATGACATGCCTGACTTTCCGGTGTATCTTCATCATGACTATGAAGACGGTGTTAATTCCAGGGTTACCTTAAGCCACTGGCATCATGATATAGAATTTCTTATTATTTTACAGGGCCATATCATGTATAATATTAATGGCACCGATATTGAGCTAAATACCGGCGAGGGCGTTGTGGTAAATGCAAGGCAGTTTCATTTTGAACACTCGGAAGACAAGTCGCCTTGCGAATACATATGCCTTATCATACACCCGCAGCTCCTTTGCGCCAACGAATATGTGCGCCGCAGCTTTGTGGAGCCGGTACTTTCAAACCGCAATTTTGAGTATTTTCACCTGCACCCGGGAGTGGAATGGGAAAATGAGATATTAAAAGCTGTTATAGAGGTAGATAAGGCAAAAGGGGCGGTTACCTTTCCTCTCGTTGTCGAGTCAAATTTCACATATATATGGCAGCGTATTTTTGAACATGTAAGCAATATAGACAGTCTTTCACCAAAGAAGCGGCAGCAGCTTGCAATGCTTCTTGATATGACGGGGTATATGCATAAGCATTATACAGAAAAGATCTCACTTTCAGAGATCGCCGGCCACGGTAATGTGTGTGAAAGCACATGCACCGCCATTTTCAAGAATTTTACCGGAAAAACGCCGATAATATATCTTAACGATTACAGACTCAAAAAAAGCCTTGATTACCTTGTTACTTCTGATCTTAGTATTTCCGAGATCAGTGAGCTTACGGGCTTTAACGGAGCCAGCTATTATACAGAACAGTTTAAGAAAAAGTATGGCTGTTCACCGACAGAATACAGAAAAAGATAGGGGAACATTATGAGCAATAATTTCAGCAATCTTTACGACGACCTTTTTGGAAATGCCGCAGAAAGGATAAATGCGGGAAGAAAGATAAACAGAGAGAGGGCGGCAAGCTCACCTGTTAAATCTGACGATATCCACAAGATGTGTGAGGATGTAAAAAAGACTGCAGGGGAGACCGGCAGCAAAAAAGAAGAGAAAAAAGAGATAACTGCCTCCGCTGAAAGCTTTAACGGGCTTGATGCAGAACTTAACGGAAAAGTATTTGGTCAGGACGAATTCATCAAAAAGCTTATTATTTCGTTTAAGAGGCCATTTGTTATGGAGCCTGCAAAGGGTATGCCAAGAAACAGTGTGTTTATTACAGGAAAACCGTTTACCGGAAGACACCTTGCCCTTGACCTTATTATGAAGGCCTGCGCAAAAAAGGGTATCGTGATCTCTGAAGAAATATCCTTTGTAGACCTTTCTCTTTATCCGACTGCAGCTGAGGAAAAGCTTTTCCTGCAGGATATTTACTCTGCCTTAAGTGCTGAAACCTCTGTTATTGCTTTTGAAAATATAGAGGAGTGTCATCCTTCGTTTATAGGAAATATCGTATCTCTCGTAAAAGAAGGAAGCTTCACTCTTTCAGAAAGATATGTTATGCAAAAGGGAAACCTTGTGGGAGTGACAAATGCTCTGGCATCAGGCACAGTGGGTTCTTTATCTGCCGAGGGCAAATATCTTCTCTTTATGTCCACAAAGAAGATAGGAAAGCTTGCTGATATCTGCGGAGCTCCTTTTGTCAATGCTCTTGGAGACATCTGCGAAGCTGCTGAGCTTAAAGAAGACAGCTACAAGGCAATAGCAGGCACAGAATTTGAAAAGATCAAAAAGGCGGCGGCAGAAAAACTTAAACTTAAGATTGCGGCAGACGAGGAATTTATAACATTTGCGGCAGGAAAAGCAGACAAAAACACCAATGCAAAGGGTATACTTACCTTCTTTGAAGGCCTGTTAAAAGGTCTTGCCGGTCTTCGCCTTGAGACAGATATTGAAAATGAGGCTGAGCTTACGCTTAAAGTCGCAAACGGCCTTGTTAAGGTATTTAAGGGCGAGGAAGAGGTTGATATTACAAAATATATGCCGCAGGGCTATATGGGAGAGATCGATGCGGTTAAGGCAGAACTTGAAAATATCGTTGGTCTTAAAGAGATCAAAGAATATATTCTTGGCCTTGAAGAATACTATAAGACTCAGCAAAAGCGACGCGAGGCCGGACTTAAGACAGCTGAGCTCAGTAAACATATGATATTTACGGGAAATCCGGGTACAGGAAAGACAACCATTGCAAGGATCGTAAGCCGTTACCTTAAGGCTATCGGGGTACTTACGGGCGGACAGCTTATCGAGGTATCAAGAGCAGACCTTGTGGGAAGATATGTGGGACATACAGCGCCTCTTGTTAATCAGGTCATATCTTCTGCTATCGGCGGCGTCCTCTTTATAGATGAGGCATACAGTCTGTACAGAGGTAAGGACGACTCTTTCGGTCTTGAGGCAATTGATACCCTTGTAAAGGGTATAGAAGATAACAGGGAAAACCTCATTGTTATCCTTGCGGGCTATTCAAACGAGATGAAAGAGTTCCTTACGGCAAACTCCGGTCTTGAGAGCAGGTTCCCTAACATTATAGAGTTTCCTGATTATACAGGAGAAGAACTTCTTGAGATCGCAAAGATAAACGCGGCTTCAAGGGGCTACACCATTGATGAAGGAGCTTTGCTGCCGCTTAAGGCATACTTTAATACAGTTCAGGCAACTCAGGCCACGAAGGCCGGCAACGGACGACTTGCTAGAAATGTTATTGAAGAAGCGATATTAAATCAGAGCAAGAGACTTGTAGCAGAGGAAGGCGCCGATCTTTCGACCCTTCTTTCGGGAGATTTTGATCTTACATGAAAGCAAATGTAAATAATATAATCGAAAAATTAAATGCCGAGTACGGAACGGATTTTAAATGCTACCTTGACCACGACGAGGCATGGCAGCTCCTTATAGCAACGATCCTTTCCGCCCAGTGTACAGATGCCAGGGTAAACATGGTCACAAAAGACCTGTTTAAAAAATATCCGAGTGTAGAGGCCTTTGCAAACGCAGACTATGAGGAGCTTTGCGTAGACATAAAGTCTACAGGTTTCTTTAGAAACAAGGCTGCAAACATTATAGGGTGCTGCAAGGCTTTGCTTGAAAGACACGGCGGAAACGTGCCTAAAACCATAGAAGAGCTTACGGCTCTTCCGGGGGTTGGCAGAAAAACTGCCAATGTTATACGCGGAAATGTATATAATGATCCAAGCATAGTTGTAGATACTCATGTAAAGCGAATTTCAAATCTTCTTGGAGTAACAAAGGAAACAGATCCGGTTAAGATAGAATATGATCTTATGAAAAAGCTTCCGAAAGAAGCCTGGATACTCTGGAATATACATATAATAAGACTGGGGCGCACTATCTGTATAGCGCGCCGCCCAAAATGCAGTGAATGCTTTTTAAAAGAAGAATGCTGCCACTACTGCAATGAAAATACCAAGTAAAGCCCCGAAAAATACCTGCAAAGGTGTATGACCAAGAAACTCTTTTAAGATAAGATCGGGCTCTTCGTTTGGGTCTGACATCATTATCAGAAGTTCGTTAAGCGCCTTTGCATGTTTGCCGGCTTCACGCCTTACGCCCATAGCGTCGTGCATAACAATGATCGCAAGGACAAGAGTGATGGCAAATTCGCCGCTTGAAAAACCATAAGTTGCAGCGGCAGTGGTAGCAAGGGAACAGACGGTGGCTGAATGTGCACTTGGCATACCGCCGTCTCCCGTAAGTCTTTCAATATCTATTTTTTTGTTAACCACGGCATAGATGATCGTCTTGATAACCTGAGCTATAGCCCAGCTTATAAGAGGAATGATAAGCATTCTGTTGGAAAGGACATCTCCTATGTTAAATGAATCCATATACTTTCTCCCATTTTTTGTTTAGCGTTTCCATTATACTATGGTTTTTGCGCTTTGAAAACCCTAAAATAAGCCTTTTATTTTTGACAGATTTGTGCAATAATAACTACTGTGTTTAAATAGACTTAAATGCCAATATACGGAGGTTTTTATGGCTGACTTGTTATTTTTCGGGGGTTATCTTTGCAATGCAAAGGATGCCGATCCGAAAAGCTTTATCCTTGATATGTACGAAAAATACGGACATAATTTTGCAGATCATATCTACGGGATGTTTTCAATCGGAATTTACGATGAAAATGAGGAGGAACTCATACTTGTAAGAGACAGGTTCGGTTCTAAGTCCTTATACTATTATATTACAGAAGGAGGAGAGCTTCTTTACTCACAGAGCATAAAAGAGATGCTTGTTAAACCTGGATTTAAGAAAGAGTTTAACCACGATGCTCTGGAGCTTTACCTCAGTTTTTCTTATATGCCGGGAGAAGATACCTTTTTTAAAGGGCTTAAGAAACTGCGTCCGGGTCATATGCTTATCTGGCATAAGAAAAAAATTGATATCATTAAATACTGGGAGGCAATCCCGCAGCCTGATGAAAGTCTTACTCTTGAAGAGTGCGCCGACATGATCCACAAAGCTGCTATGGAAGCTGCTCCCGACTGGAAGATAAATGCGGGAGAAACAGGAAACTTTTTATCAGGCGGCGTTGATTCCGGTTATCTTACAGCTCTTATGGGTTCAAAGACCACATTTTCCGCAGGATATGACGATCCTGAGTTTGACGAATCAGTTGTTGCGGCTGAGACAGCAAAGGCGCTTAATATAGGCAATACAAAGGTGCTTATAGAGCCTGATCTGTATTTTAAATCGGTTCCGGATGTT
The DNA here is from genome assembly GCA_016284355.1 of Lachnospiraceae bacterium. Taxonomy (GTDB): domain Bacteria; phylum Bacillota; class Clostridia; order Lachnospirales; family Lachnospiraceae; genus JAEEOQ01. The sequence continues at coordinate 6,325 of JAEEOQ010000067.1, read as the reverse complement.
ATGTATGCTATGGAAGAGCCTATAGGCGATGCTTCCTGTATAGTTTTCTATCTGGCGGCAAAAGAAGCTGCAAAGCATGTCAGAGTCTGTTATTCAGGCGAAGGGGCAGATGAGCTTTTTTCCGGATACCATGCTTATGTCAGAAGATTTAAGCAGTTAAAAGAGGCGGAAGAAAACGGTGTTGACCCTGCCACGCTTCCACAGGTCGAAGATTTCTTTATAGGCAACACAAAGCTGTTCCATGAAGATGAAAAGAAGGCGATCCTTAAAGAATACAAAGGAAAGATCCTTCCCCTTGACCTTGCAAGAAGCCTTTATTCCTTTGATGAAAATACAGACGACATGACAAAGATCCTTCTTTGCGATCTTAACGTCTGGTTTGAGGGTGACATAATGCTTAATGCGGAAAAGATGAGCGAGGCAGCAGGCCTTGACGCCAGAACTCCTTTCCTTGATCCGCGTATCGTAGAAGCAGCTCTTAAGATCCCTTCCAAATACAGGGTAAATGAGGTTCAGACAAAGCTTGCATTCAGAAAAGCAGCAGAAAACCTTTTGCCTGTAGAGATAGCACAAAGAAAGAAGATCGGTTTTCCGGCACCTGCCAGAACCTGGATACAAAAAGAGCCGTATCTTTCGATGATAAGAGACATGTTTGAAAGTGAGACAGCAGAAGTTTTCTTTAATACAGAAGCACTTACAGAGATGTTAAAAGAAGATTTAATTGCTGATAAATGGCGCTATATCTGGTGCATTTACGTATTTCTTATCTGGTACAGAAGATTTTTCGAATAGTGTCCGGGCTTTAAAAGAAATTTATTAAGGCGGTATTGCTGTGGTTAGAGATAAAAGTGAGAGAAACAATCGTATATCAAGGATACTTTTTTTGACTTTGAGTGGTCTTTTTATATTTTTCTTCTTTGCTTCAATGTTTTATTATGCTTACGATTCAATATACAGAAAAAGACCAAGTGAAGTAAATGCTGTGGTCAGAGAGCTTAATGACTGGACACTTATCCACGGAGATGAAAAGCGTAAGGTGACTCTTCCGCTTCTTATTGATGGCTGTGAGGACGGAGATGTTTATTACATTTCAACAAAACTTCCTGAAAATATAAAAGACGGCTCCTGCGTTTCATTTTACACACAAAGAAGTTTTGATGTATATGTAGACGGAGAGCTTCGAAAGCATTTTGACAGAGATGATGCTGATATCGAAGGCGGTATGTCAAACTCAGTATTTTATTTTGTAAACCTTAACTCAGAAGATTCCGGGAAAGAACTGCTGATAAGCAGAGAGGCTTTATTCGGAGCATCTGAATTTAAAGAAGTATTCTTTGGAGATAAGCTTGGAGTAGTGAGCCACCATGTGGGAGACAACATTTTATACTACATGGGAGCCATGTTCCTGTTTTTACTTTCTCTTGCTGTGGCGGTATTTAGTATCGTCATCTCCATATTAAACAAAAAGAAATTCCCGCTTTATCAGATTGCTGAAGGTACCGCCGTAACAGCACTTTGGATGATGTTTGACGGGATCATATTTCAGTTTGTGTTTGATAACATTTACATAAACGGTTCTATGTCATACCTTATGATCATGCTTGTTCCGTTTCCTTTTATATCCTATGTAAATTCTCTCCAAAAAGGAAGGTACAGGGGATATCACTATGCATTTCAGGCCATAACACTTGCTTCTTTTGTGGTATTTACCGCTATGAACTTTATGGGCGGGCCTAACTTTATAACAATGCTTAGCCCGATCAATTTTATAACCATATTCGTTGTAGTGGGCGAAGTAGTAGTCCTTATGGCAGATATGATAAAACTGAGGTTTAGAACAGGATATAACACCGTTGCCTACGGATTTATCTTCCTTGCCTTGTTTGGCATAGCGGAGATCATTTCCATCAATACCAGGTTTATCAGAAAAGACGGACGTTTTGTTCTTGCCGGAAGTTATGTGCTTCTTTTGTTTGCGTTTATACAGCAGATGATAGATATCCGAAATCTCTATAGAGAAAGAGAGCAGGCCGTGGCTGCAAATGCTGCAAAGAGTGGTTTTGTGGCAAACATGAGCCACGAGATCAGAACACCTCTTAACTCGATTCTTGGTATGAATGAGCTTATCCTTCGTGATACAAACGACCCGGGAATCCGCGAATATGCCGAGCAGATAAGAGATTCCGGAGAGATTCTTTTGGGACTTATTAACGATGTTCTTGATATTTCAAGAATAGAAGCCGGAAGTATGGTCAGCGTGGAAGAAAGATACGATACGGAAAAAATGGTATCAAATCTCTTTGCTATGCTGAAAGAAAGAGCAAATGTCAAAAAATTAAAAGCAAAATTAATTATTACAAATGACATTCCTAAGACCCTTTTTGGAGACTGCCTCCACATAAAACAGATCGTTACAAACTTTATCTCAAATGCGGTTAAGTATACCGAAAAAGGTGAGATCACCATTAGAGCCGAGCGTCTTCCTTATGAAGATGAAAGCGTATGTCGTCTTAAGATCTCTGTGCAGGATACGGGTATCGGTATCAGAGATGAAGATAAGAAGCGTGTTTTTGATAAGTTTGCCAGAGTTGAAGAAACCGAAAAGAAACATATCGAAGGTACCGGTCTTGGACTTAACGTAGTTAAGCAGCTTTCCGACCTTATCGGAGGCGAAGTGCTTCTTGAAAGTGAGTACGGAGTAGGCAGTACTTTTGCCATAGTCATCAATCAGGAAATAGTTGATGAGAAGGCTATGGAGCTCAATAAACACGTTGAAGAACGACGTGAGGAAGTGTCAAATTCTGATTTAATAAAAATGAAAGACCACCAGATTCTCGTGGTTGATGACAATACACTTAACAGAAGGATCGTTGAAGAGTTCCTTAAGAAGTCCGGTCTTATAATTGACCTTGCAGATGGCGGCGAGACTGCTTTAAGCCTTTGTGAGAGGAAAAAGTATGACCTTATCCTTATGGACCACATGATGCCTCAGCCTGACGGCGTTGAGACACTTCGAAGGATACTTCACGACAATCCTTGCGGTAACGCAAAGACGCCTGTTATCGTTCTTACCGCAAATGCTTCTTCCGAAAGCGAAGAAATGTACAAAAAAGAGGGCTTTGCAATGTATCTTTCAAAGCCTATCTCTCCAAAGGCGTTAAACGATGCAATAGCTAAATTTTTTTAATTAACATATAGGAGTTTTAAAATGGGAAAATATTTTGGAACAGACGGCTTCCGAGGCGAAGCCAATGTAGATCTTACCGTTGAGCACGCTTTTAAAGTGGGCAGATTTCTTGGCTGGTATTTCGGTCAGGATCATAAGGCTAAGATCGTTATCGGAAAAGATACACGAAGAAGCAGCTACATGTTTGAGTATTCTCTTGTAGCGGGACTTACTGCCAGCGGAGCAGATGTTTATCTGCTTCATGTAACAAGTACCCCAAGCGTTTCTTATGTTGTAAGAAGCGAGGATTTTGACTGCGGTATTATGATCAGCGCAAGCCACAATCCTTATTACGATAACGGTATCAAGGTCATCAACGGAAACGGTTACAAGCTTGAGGCAGATGTAGAGAAGAAGATTGAAGACTATCTTGATTCAGGGAAGGAATCGCTTCCTCTTGCAAAGCGCGAAAATATCGGCCGCACCACTGATTACGTAATAGGCCGTAACAGATATCTTGGCTACCTTATTTCTCTTGCCACAAGGTCCTTTAAAGATGTCAGAGTCGGTCTTGACTGCGCAAACGGTTCTGCCAGCCAGACTGCAAAGCATGTATTTGACGCCCTTGGCGCTAAAACGTACGTTATTAACAATGATCCGGACGGTACCAATATCAACAACGGCTGTGGATCTACTCACATCGAGGCTCTTCAGGAACTTGTGAGAAAAGAACATCTTGATATAGGTTTTGCTTACGACGGCGATGCAGACAGATGTCTTGCTGTAGACGAAAAGGGAAATGTGGTTGATGGCGATATGATCATGTACCTTTGCGGTAGATATATGCATGAAAAAGGTACCCTTAACAACGATACCGTTGTCACAACTATCATGTCAAATATGGGGCTTTACAAGGCTCTTGATAAATGCGGTATCCGCTACGAAAAGACCGCAGTTGGCGACAAATATGTCAGTGAGAATATGACTGAAAACGGTCACTCCCTTGGCGGAGAACAGTCAGGTCACATTATTTTCAGCAAGTATGCCACAACAGGTGACGGCGTTCTTACATCCCTTATGGTGATGGAAGCCATGCTTGAAAAGAAGATGCCTGTTTCTGAGCTTCTTTCCGACCTTGTTATCTATCCGCAGCTTACAAACAATGTTCGTGTTAAGGACAAGAAGACTGCTGCAGAAGATCCTGCTGTAAATGCCGCTATCGACAAGGTAACTGCAGAACTTGGCGATGAAGGCCGAGTACTTGTAAGAGCATCCGGCACCGAGCCTGTACTCCGTGTAATGGTAGAAGCTAAGACCGATGAGATCTGCAAAGAAAAAGTCGACTACATTGTAAATGCCTTAAAAGAGAGCGGTTGTACTATTTAAGGGAAGGACTAAGTCACGCTCCCTGTTTACGATATTTTTTCTCGTCTCGACTTCAGATGTTTGGGACAAGTTAACCCTTCTCGACCGGCGATGTTATCGCCGGCTCTCGGGATGGGTAGGTAAATATGTTTACGTAATGGCCTCAGATATGATACTCATATCTGAGGTTTTGATATGTGTTCCTGCGTCTGCCTGAAACTACGTCTCAGCATCCGCCGTCCCACATCTCACTCCGGCAGCTTCGCTTACCGGAGCCATTACTTACTATTTTTTCAACCCTTCATCAAGCAACAATCCCCCATCCACAGGGCAGTTGCCCCCAAATCTTTGTCTCGCTCGAACAAAATATCTACGCGGTCGCTAGGTTTAACCTGCTTTCACTAAACGAATTAAAATTTCTATAAAACTATTTGCTTATGCGAGAGTTATCTTTAGTACCACAGTATTTCTTTGTTCTTGCTTAATTTCCAAAAATGAGCAAAGAACCAATCTGTCAAGTCCTTGCCGCGTTAGCGGTGCTTTGCAGGCTTGACCGGTGGTTCTCTGCTCATATAATATTTAAAAGCAAGCACAAAGATATGCTTTACTCATCGTCTGCCATCCTCTATTAATATGGTATTAAGCCACTTTTTCCACACATCCGGCTGGTAGCCGAGGGTGGACTGCTTTCCGTTTCTGACGACCGGTGTCTTGATTACCTGTGGATTCTCAAGGATCTTTTCAAGCTTATCATCCTCTGCAATATACCGGATCAAAGAAAGAGTATCCTGATCCTTGCAGTTTGGATCCAGCATGGCGTCAATGCCACCGTTGGCCTGAGCTACAGAAGTGAACTCACCTTTGCTCATGCCTTTTTCCTTCATGTCGATAAACTGATACTTAATGCCTCGCTCTTTAAAGAAGCGCTCCGCTTTCTTTGTATCATTGCATTTCTTTGTTCCAAAAATCTGTATGTTCACGTTCCTGTTCCTCCGAATAATCGGTTATTTCGTACCAGTTCATTAAACGAGGCCGGTGTATAGTTATTTATCATGCAACCGGCATTTAGGGCTCGTTCTTTGGTCTTCATAAATTCGTAGGCTTCTTTCCGGGTGTTATGTATGTGCCCATATATATGCCAGGAACCGTAATAATAGCCGTTCCACTCTGTTAATGGGTAATGACATAGAACTATCTTATTTTCTCCGTCTTTGATCTCAAGCATTTTCTCTATGCCTTCAAGATAGCTGCACGCCTTTGGGCTGTCAAGAAGCGGCCAGTCGTGATTACCCACAATGAGGATCTTATGACCTTTAAGCTGCCTCAAATACCAGTCAGGGTTGTGATGGCTCTTAAAACATACATCTCCTACGATATACACCGTATCATCAGTCTGAACCCTTTCATTCCAAAGCTTGATAAGAGCAGAATCCATCTCATCTCTATCCGCAAAAGGCCTGTGGTCAAAATTGATAACATTTGCATGACCAAAATGAAGATCTGCGGTATAAAGAATCATAAATATTCCCCCTACTATTAGTATTAGTCATAGTCTTTCTTTACCTTTTCTATAGGTTCGACTATGCTGTTTAAGATACTGTGGATTGGTCATTTTCCCCTACCGCATTGACGGTTTTTGAAAGGCTCCAACCACAGTCTCTTTGCTCATTTGTTAATCAGTTAGTTACCGCATGACGGTTTATCAAGAAGTAGGTTACGATTGCAAGGAGCCCTGTGGATCTGAAACAGTATCAATACTATTATTAGGGAGGTCCTATATGATCTATGTAGGAA
>JAEEOQ010000066.1 GCA_016284355.1 Lachnospiraceae bacterium | reverse complement strand
AAGCACGTTGTTTACGCACACAGCCATATATTTGATAAAAGTCTCAACTGTAGCGATGGCATCTTTATCTTTTGCTATGTAGCTTTCAAAAAACTCATCAGGGGTAATGCTCTCTTTTCCCTTCTTTGCGGCGTATTCCGCAAAAAGCACTCTTTCTGAAACATACTGCTCAAGGCATCCGTGATTGCCGCAGGGGCACTCTCTTCCGTCTATCTCTACTATTGTATGTCCTATCTCGCCGGCTCCGCCGCCTGCTCCCTCGTAAATGCGCTTTCCGTCAAGGATTCCAAGGCCAAGACCTGTATGAACACTGATATTTGCAAGGAGCGGGTAATCAAATGTAAAGGTTCCTTCCCCAAGAGCCGAAAGGTTTGCCTCATTTTCGATAACCACGTTTGCGCCGTATTTTTCTTTGAGATCCCTTGCAAAATCGATATCCTTTATGTCGTAGTAAGGGGCAAAAGTCACCTTGTTGTCTTTTACCGCGCCGTGAATACCGATGGCGATCCCCGCAAGGCCGTGAGGGCAGGAAGGCGCGCCGCTTATCTGCTCATCAATGAGGCTGCAGAGGGCTTTGTATATATCTTTGCCCTTCTTTGGCGTCTTTTTTTGCAAAACCTTTATGCCGCCCCCAAGAAGATCGGTTCTTGCGCAGCTTATCTCCTCAACCCCAAGGTCGATGCTTATCACATAGCCTGACTCTGCCGCAAACTGCAAAAGGATCGGTTTTCTGCCTGCCGTAGTGTTGGCATTCCCAACTTCCTTTAAAAAGCCTTTATCTATAAGGTCGTAGGCGATGGTAGAAACCGTGGCTTTGGTAAGCCCCAGCTCTTTTGCTATATCAGCCCTTGAGATCTTCTCATTTTTAAGTACGCACTCAAGTACCAGGGTACTGTTTATGTCCCTTATGAGTTCTTTGCTTCCTGTGACCAAAATCCGTAATCTCCTAAATCATCTTGTAAATGCTCTTAAGGCTTGGATAGATGCTCTTAAATATCTGATATCTCTTTTCGTATCTTGCAGAAATCTCAGGGTTTGGCTTGATGGTTTCCTTAACCTTTACAATGGCATCTGCTGCCTCTTTTACGCTGCCAAATACGCCGCAGCCCACAGCAGCAAGCATTGCGCCGCCCATAGCCGGGCCCTCTTCCGCAACCGGGATGTCAACTTCCATATTGAAAACATTTGCAATGATGTTTCTCCAAAGAACGCTCTTAGCACCGCCGCCGCACATCTTGGTACGGCTTATGTTAATGCCCTGAGACTTTGCTACTTCGTAAGAATCGCGAAGGGCAAATGCAACTCCCTCAAGCACAGCAAGAGTCATCTCTTCTCTTGTGGAATCCATACGCATTCCCACAAATGCGCCTCTTGCAGAGGTGTCATTAAGAGGTGAACGCTCGCCCATAAGGTAAGGCAGGAAGAAAATGTCATTATTGCCCATAAAGTCGTTCATCTTCTCAATGAGGTTTGCCTGCTCCCCTGCAAAATCTTTTGTCTTAAGAATGTCTTCCATCCACCATTTATTGCAGGAAGCTGCAGAAAGCATACAGCCCATAAGGTGCCATGCGCCGTTTGAATGGGCAAAGGCATGAAGGCCGTTCTTTTCATCTACCGTAAATTTATCGCTTGAAATAAAGATTGTTCCGCTGGTTCCAAGTGAAATATTGCAGTCTCCGTCGCCAACGGTACCGGTACCTACTGCTGCCGCAGCATTATCGCCGGCACCTGCTATTATCTTGACATCAGCGCCAAAGCCAAGCTCTGCCGCAACGTCAGCCTTTATATTTCCAATTACTTCGTAGGACTCAAAGATCTTTGCAAGCTGGTCGCGTCTAACGTCGCAGATCTTCATCATCTCTTCTGACCAGTCGCGGTTTTTAACGTCAAACAAAAGCATACCCGAAGCGTCAGATACATCTGTTGCAAATACGCCGGAAAGCTTGTATGCAAGATAATCCTTTGGAAGCATGATCTTTGCGATCTTTGCAAAGTTTTCAGGCTCATTTTTCTTTACCCAAAGGATCTTTGGAGCCGTAAAGCCCGCAAATGCAATATTTGCTGTATATTCGGTAAGTTTGTCTTTTCCGATAACATCGTTAAGGTAATCTGTCTCTTCCTGAGTACGGCCGTCATTCCAAAGGATAGCAGGGCGGATAACATTGTCATCTTTATCAAGGATAACAAGTCCGTGCATCTGGCCGCCAAAGGAAATACCCTTAACCTGAGACTTATCAATGCCTGCTGTAAGCTCTTTAAGGCCTGCAAGGCTCTGCTTCAGCCAGTCGGAAGGATTTTGTTGAGACCAGCCGGGATGCGGAAACTCCAAAGGATATTCCTTTGAAACCACATTTACAATATTTCCCTTTTCATCCATAAGAAGCAGTTTTACTGCGGAAGTACCAAGATCGATACCTATAAAATACATAATGATCCCCCTTTACATGTGATTTGTTTAATCACTAAACTAATAAGAGTTTATACCAGAAAGTATAAGATGTCAAGTTGAGTGTTTTGTGATTTTGTGATATATTGTTTTTACTAAAGCGAGGGATGTACCCTTTGCTTATTTGAAATGAGGTATTTATGTTAGAAAAATTTACACTTATCGCGCCCTGCCACTTTGGCATGGAAGCGGTTCTTAAAAGAGAGATAACAGATCTTGGATACACTATCGTAAACGTAGAAGACGGCAAGGTTACCTTTGAGGGCGATAAAGATGCCGTGGCTAAGGCCAACATTTTCCTTCGCACCACAGAGCGTGTGCTTTTAAAAGTTGCTTCCTTTAAGGCCACCACCTACGATGAGCTTTTTGAGGCCACAAAGGAGATCCCCTGGGAAGAATATATTCCTATGGACGGCAAATTCTGGGTTAAAAAGGCTTCTTCCATAAAAAGTGCGCTTTTTTCTCCAAGCGATATTCAGTCCATTATCAAAAAGGCCATGGTTGAAAGGCTTAAAAATAAATACAATGTGGGCTGGTTTTCAGAAGCCGGCAATGAGTACCCTCTCAGAGTTTCCATTATGAAAGACGAGGTTACCATCGCCCTTGATACATCAGGTGAGTCGCTTCACAAGCGCGGATACAGGAAAATGACGGCAAAAGCGCCTCTTACCGAGACACTTGCCGCTGCTCTTATAATGCTGACTCCTTGGAAAAAAGACCGCATCCTCATTGACCCATTCTGCGGATCAGGCACTATTCCTATAGAAGCAGCTATGATCGGCATGAATATGGCTCCCGGCATGAACAGGGAATTTACCGCTGAAAAATGGACAAATATCGTAGATAAAAAGTCCTGGTACCGCGCGGTTACAGAGGCGGAAGACCTTATACTTCCCGATGTTAAAATGGATATTTCGGGTTTTGATATTGACCCCGAGGTACTAAAGGCCGCAAAAGCAAATGCTGCAGACGCGGGAGTGCTTGATAAGATACATTTTGAGAAGCGTGACGTAAAAGACCTTAGGAGCGACAAGTCCTACGGCTTTATCATTACAAACCCGCCGTATGGCGAGCGTCTTGAAGAAAAGGCTGCAATGCCTGAGCTTTACACCACCATAGGCAAGTCCTTTAACGGTCTTGACAAGTGGTCCTACTATATCATTTCGGGCTATGAGGACGCACAAAAATACATCGGCCGTCAGGCAGACAAAAACAGAAAGATCTATAACGGCATGCTTAAGACCTATTTTTATCAGTACATGGGTCCAAAGCCACCAAGAAAGTAAAAGAAACGGCACCGCAAGATACGCGGTGCCTTATTTTTATGCATGAGTCGATATTTTCTTTATCCATTTTTCGGTCTTAAGCCTGTAGATACACCAGAAGGTCTTAAGGATCTGGTCTGATTTAAGGCAGACATAGATCCAGAAAGCAGGAAGTTTAAGCACAAAACCTGCAAGGATACCAAGCGGAATCGAGATAGCCCAAAGGAAAATGTTATCAGCAAGCATCAGCATTTTAGTATCTCCGCCGCCTCGCAAAACTCCCTTTGTCATAATGGAGTTTGTGGCCTGGAATACAAGGATAAAGCTTATTGCAAGCATAAGTTCGTCTGCTATGGACTTTGTGCCGGCGCTGACATTTGTATAGGAGTTGATAACAGGGTTTTTGATAATGGTAACGATAAGGCCTGAAAAGATTCCCAGTGCAAATCCAAGTCCAAGGAACATCCAGCCCTGCTCCATAGTCTTCTTGCGGTCGCCTGAGCCAAGGGTAAGGCCTGTAACTATGGCACTTGCCTGGCTTACGCCCATTGTAAGAACGTTACTTAGCTGCTGCGTAACAGTGGTGATCGCATTTGCAGCAACGAACTCCGCCCCAAGTCTTCCTATTACCATGGCTACTGAATTGGCACCGATAGCAAGTATACCGTCGCTTATAAGCACAGGGATGCTGATCCTGAAGTACTCTTTTATAAGAGAACCGGTTTTGATAAAGAGATCTTTTACTCTGAAGAAGATCTTTTTATCTATTACGAGAAGATAACCTACAATGAAAAATGCCTCGAAAATTCTGGCTATAAGGGTTCCGAGGGCGGCACCCGCAACCTCCATGCGGGGAGCGCCAAATTTACCAAAGATAAGCGTATAGTTTGCGCCAAGGTTTACAAAGAAGGCTCCCACCGAAACAAGAAGGGGCAGGTGAACCTGGCCGACGCTTCGAAGTACAATGGTGCTTACAAGCGAAACGCCCATAAAAAGGTAGGTTATAATGGAGTAATTAAGGTAAACGATGCCTTGTGCTATAACGTCTTCTTCATTTGTGTAAAGACGCATAATAGCTCCGGGTGCGATCAAAGTCGCAAGCATGAATAAAACTGCAAGACCTACGGTAAATCTAAGCATCAGCGCCACTGTCTGTTTAAGAGCAAGTCCCGCTTCTTCGTTTTCTTCATTTGCGTATTTCATCCCCCAATATCTTGAGACAAGTACGGAAGCCCCCATACCAAGGCCCATGCAGAAGATCTGGTAAATGTTGATAAAAGAATTTGCAAGACTGGTTGCTGAAAGTTTAGCTTCACCAAGATTTCCAACCATTATGGTGTCAAGCATATTAACACCGATAGTTATAAGACTCTGCCCGGCGATAGGAAGTGCCAGTGAAAACACCTTTTTGTAAAAAGCCGGGTCTTTTCTAAATAGTTTCATATTTTGTCACCTCTTATTTAACGTGGGTATTATAACACTTAAAATGTGCTAAAAACAATGCTAAAATACACCTTGCTTACAAAAACAATAAAATATGTTATAATTACATATGTAAAAAAGTTAAGTATGGCTTATAAAAAAGGAGACATTTATGAGTAAATACAAAAGAATTTTTTTGATCGTTATTGATTCCTTTGGTATCGGAAATGCGCCGGATGCAGCCAAGTTTGGCGATGAGGGTGCTGATACATGCGGACACATCGCATCGACTGTAGAACATTTTAACATCCCGAATCTTCAAAAGATGGGCCTTGCAAACCTCAAAAAAATGGATAAGGTTGCTCCGATAAATGATACTATCGGTCACTACGCTGCTCTTCGCGAGATGAGTAACGGCAAAGATACCATGACAGGCCACTGGGAAATGATGGGTATCCACACAGTTCAGCCTTTTATTACATTTACGGAAACGGGCTTTCCAAAGGAGCTTATAGACGAGCTTGAAAAGCGCACCGGCCGTCATGTGGTTGGCAACAAATCTTCAAGCGGAACCGTTATCATCGACGAGCTTGCAGATGAGGAGATAAATCACAACGGACTTATCGTTTATACTTCTGCCGATTCTGTACTTCAGATCTGCGGACACGAGCCTACCATGGGGCTTGATAACCTTTACAGATACTGCGAGATCGCCCGTGAGCTTACCATGAAAGATGAATGGAGAGTGGGCAGAGTTATCGCTAGACCTTATGTGGGAGACGGCGTCGGTAATTACAAGCGTACCGCAAACCGCCACGATTACGCCCTTAAGCCAACGGGCAGGACCACACTTGATGCCCTTAAAGATGCGGGATACGACGTTATTTCCGTAGGAAAGATCCGCGATATCTTTGACGGCGAAGGTATTACCGAAGGCAATCACTCAGACTCCAGCGTACACGGCATGGAACAGACTATAGATATTGCAAAGCGTGATTTTACAGGACTTTGCTTTGTAAATCTAGTTGATTTTGATGCTCTTTGGGGCCACAGAAGAAACCCTGTAGGTTACGGCGAGGAGCTTGAACGCTTTGATGTTAAGCTTGGCGAGCTTCTTCCTCTTCTTAAGGAAGACGACCTGCTCATGATCACAGCAGATCACGGCAACGACCCAACCTACACAGGAAGCGACCACACAAGAGAAAAAGTTCCGTTCCTTGCATATTCTCCTTCAATGGCAGAAACC
>JAEEOQ010000065.1 GCA_016284355.1 Lachnospiraceae bacterium | reverse complement strand
AGAACATGTTTATCGCTCCTACAGATGAAGAGCTTAAGAACTTCAAGCCTGATTTCGTTGTTTACAACGCTTCAAAGGCAAAGATCGACAACTACAAAGAGCTTGGTCTTAATTCAGAGACATGTGCTGCTTTCAATATTACAAGCAGAGAGCAGGTTATTCTTAATACATGGTACGGCGGCGAGATGAAGAAGGGTATCTTCTCTATGATGAACTACTACCTTCCACTTAAGGGTATCGCTGCAATGCACTGCTCAGCAAATACAGATATGGAAGGAAAGCATACAGCTATCTTCTTTGGTCTTTCAGGAACAGGTAAGACTACACTTTCTACAGATCCTAAGAGACTTCTCATCGGTGATGATGAGCACGGCTGGGATGACAACGGTGTATTCAACTTCGAGGGTGGTTGCTACGCTAAGGTTATCGGCCTTGATAAGGAATCAGAGCCTGATATTTACAATGCTATCAAGAGAAACGCTCTCCTTGAGAACGTTACTGTAGCAGAAGACGGAAAGATCGATTTTGATGATAAGAGCGTTACAGAGAATACTCGTGTATCTTATCCTATCGACCACATCGACAAGATTGCTCTTAAGGTAAATGGCAAGTCTTCAGGTCCTGCTGCTGATAATGTAATCTTCCTTTCAGCAGATGCATTTGGAGTACTTCCTCCTGTATCTATCCTTACACCTGAGCAGACACAGTACTATTTCCTTTCAGGATTTACTGCAAAGCTTGCAGGTACAGAGCGTGGAATCACAGAGCCTACACCTACATTCTCAGCTTGCTTTGGTCAGGCATTCCTCGAGCTTCATCCTACAAAGTACGGCGAGGAGCTCGTTAAGAAGATGAAGAAGAGCGGAGCTAAGGCTTACCTTGTAAATACCGGCTGGAACGGAACAGGTAAGAGAATCTCTATTAAGGATACAAGAGGTATCATCGATGCTATCCTTAACGGCGATGTGCTTAAGGCTCCTACAAAGAACATCCCAATCTTCAACTTCGAGGTTCCTACAGAGCTTCCTGGTGTAGATCCTGCTATTCTTGATCCTCGTGATACATATGCTAATGCATCTGAGTGGGATGAGAAGGCTAAAGACCTTGCTGCAAGATTCCAGAAGAACTTTGTTAAGTACGAAGGAAATGAAGCTGGTAAGGCACTTGTTAAAGCAGGTCCTCAGCTTGAAAAATAAAGTGAGATATTCTTGATGAAAGTAAACTAGTTTACATTTCATCAAGAATAGCGAACGACAAAATACATGAACAAAAAAGCAATGCGAAGCAGTGCGATTTGTGAATGTGTTTTGCATTACGAAAATGCGAAGCATGAAGTAATGCATATTTTTCGATACTATAGAGTCTTCGGCATCTTTTGATGCCGAAGGCTTTTTTCTTTTCCAAAAAGGAACTTGACGATATGAAGGTTATATGAGATAATACTTCATAACGTTAAAGCGTTACAGTTTAACGCGAAAATGAACTAAAGGGAGACTTTGCTATGCCTGTAATGGATTTTTTGGAAAGAAACGCAAAATTATACCCTGACGAGGTAGCTCTTATAGAACTTAACCCGGCAGAGGCTGATAATAGAAGAACTACATGGAAGGAGTCTGAGCTTATTGAGCCAAACAGATTCCAGCCGTATAGAAGAGAGATCACCTGGAAGGTATTTGATGAGAAGGCAAATCGCTGCGCCAATATGCTTAAGAGCAGAGGCGTAACAAAGGGCGATAAGGTTGCCATAATCATGTACAACTGCCTTGAGTGGCTTCCTATTTATTTTGGAGTATTAAAGGCAGGAGCAATAGCCGTACCTTTTAACTTCAGATATGATGCTGAAGAGATCCTTTACTGCGCAGAGCTTGCACAGGTTGATATCATTATCTTCGGACCTGAGTTTATAGGAAGAATCGAAGCAAATGCCGAAAGACTTGCAAAAGGAAGACTTCTTATATATGTAGGTGATAACTGCCCGGCTTTTGCAGAAAGCTACCACCTTCTTGTGGCAGACTGCTCAAGCAAGGCACCCGCAAGAGACATTACGGAAGATGATTTTGGCGCAATTTATTTTTCTTCAGGTACCACAGGTTTTCCTAAGGCTATCTTACATAAGCACCAAAGCCTTACCCAGGCTGCAGAGATGGAGCAGCTTCACCACAAGACAGGCAGAGATGACGTATTTCTTTGCATTCCGCCTCTTTACCACACCGGCGCCAAGTTCCACTGGATGGGAAGCCTTGTGGCAGGAAGCAAAGCGGTACTTCTTAAAGGCGCAAAGCCTGATGTTATCTTAAAGGCAGTATCAGATGAGAGATGCACTATTGTATGGCTCCTTGTTCCATGGGCCCAGGATATCCTTGATGCCCTCGACAGAGGAGACCTTAAGCTTTCAGATTATAAACTTGATCAGTGGAGACTTATGCACATCGGTGCGCAGCCGGTTCCGCCTTCACTTATAAAGAGATGGAAAGAATACTTCCCTAACCACGACTACGACACCAATTATGGCCTTTCTGAGTCTACAGGCCCGGGCTGCGTGCATCTTGGCCTTGAAAATACTCATAAGGTAGGTGCTATCGGAGTTCCCGGATACAGATGGGAATGCAAGATAATAGATGAAGCAGGAAATATAGTAAAACAGGGCGATGTGGGCGAGCTTTGCGTAAAGGGTCCCGGCGTTATGACCTGTTACTACAACAATGAGGAAGCTACAAAAGAAGTGCTTAAAGACGGATGGCTCCTTACAGGCGATATGGCTATGCAGGATGAGGACGGATTTATCTTCCTTGTAGACCGTAAGAAAGACGTTATTGTAAGCGGCGGCGAGAATATTTACCCTGTTCAGATCGAAGACTTTATGCGCAAAAACAACAAGATCAAAGACGTAGCCGTAATCGGTCTTCCTGACAGGCGTCTTGGCGAGATAACAGCCGCAATTGTCGAGATCAAAGAGGGCATGAGCGCGACGGAAGAAGAGATCGACGAGTTCTGTGTCGGCCTTCCAAGATACAAGAGACCTAAGAAGATCATTTTTGCGGACATTCCGAGAAATGCAACAGGCAAGATCGAAAAGCCTGTTCTTCGTAAAAGATACGGTGCCGATATGCTCGTAGCTCAGGAAAATCAGGCTTAGATTTAATTATAAGTTTGCTAAAGAGATTCATTAAAAATGCCTATAAATCATTTGTAGACATTATTAATAACTTGTGATATATTAATGTACAAAATAAAATAAACAAGGCAGAGTAGGATTATATGAGTCACGTGCCGAAGAAACGGGGAGTTGTTCCTCGGACGAAGCAGCAAGATTTTGCTGCGCTGTATATATTCCGCATCCCGCTGTCACATAAAATCCGGATAAAACTCTTTTTATGTGGCTAACTGCCATCATGAAAGGAGTTTTTTACATGTTAAAAAAGATCAAGAATTCAGCACTTGAATTCAAATCGGTAAGATCATTAGTGATCATTGCCATGCTTCTTGCGGTTCATACCGTGCTTTCAATCGTAGGATCTGTGAGGGTTTCTGACTCTCTTAAGATCTCGACAGGATTTGTAGCCACTGCAATAATGGCTGTAAGCTATGGCCCTGTGGTAGGGCTGATCTTTGGTGCCGCAGGAGACCTTATCCAGTGGATGATAAACCCGACCGGACCTTTAGCTTTAGGTCTTACCTTAAATGCTGCTCTTGCAGCCATGGTATACGGATTTACGCTATATAAGAAGCTTCCAAAGAAAAACGAAGGTGAAGAGGGCAGAGGAAAAAGCACTGCCGAGATCATTGCCCTTAGAGCTTACGGTGCATTTTCGGCAATCTTTATGCTGTCAGGGTTTGTTATGATGCTTTTGGCTTACACTGACAGAAAGACAAAGGTTTACAGCACAAGCTATTATATTGCCATGATCGCTTGCCTGGTGCTTGGCCTTTTACTTGCAGTGCTTCTTATAGCAAAGACAGGTATGGACACTTTATATATGATACGCGTTATAGTGTGTGTATCGCTTATAAACATCCTTATAAATGCAGTTCTTGGCACATATTGGCTTGCAGATCTGTACGGATGGGATTATAAGGTTTATTTCTGGCCGAGACTTATAAAGAACCTTATTCAGATACCGATAAATTCAATTATCATTTACTTTGTAATGCAGGCATTTTCAAATAACAGATACTTAAGACAGATGATAGGTGCATAAAAAGCGCTATACACCCGGACCCGCCTAAAGAGGACAGTGGCAACAAATCCACCCCCCTTTCGGCGGGTTTTTCTTGAAAAAAAGTCGGATTTGAGCTATACTAAAGCGGATTGTAAAGAGGTGTCATGAGATGATAACTAAAATAATTAATGTCACCGGAAATGAAGTAAGCAGCAATGACGACTGGGCTAAAGAGGCGGCGCAGGTAATACGAGCCGGCGGCCTTGTGGCTTTTCCTACTGAGACTGTATACGGCCTTGGGGCAAACGGTCTTGATGAGGAAGCAGCAAAGAAGATCTATGCGGCTAAGGGCAGGCCTTCTGATAATCCGCTGATATTACACATTTCCGAGTTTTCAGAGATAAAAGATATAGTAAAAAGTGTACCTGATGTAGCAAAAAAGCTTGCTGATGCTTTCTGGCCGGGTCCTATGACTATGGTATTTGAAAAGGCAGACATTGTTCCTTATGGAACTACCGGCGGCCTTGATACTGTAGCTGTAAGATGTCCTTCTCATAGCGTGGCAAGAGCGCTTATTAAAGCATCCGGCGTTCCTATTGCAGCGCCTAGCGCCAACGCATCGGGCCGTCCAAGCCCTACTCTTGCGGAGCATGTAAAAGAAGATATGGACGGGAAGATAGAGCTTATTATAGACGGCGGAGCCTGCGATGTGGGTCTTGAGTCTACAATTGTAGACGTAACAGGACCTGTTCCTATGATATTAAGACCGGGGTATATAACAAAAGCCATGCTTGAAAAGGTAGTAGGCAAGGTAGAAGTTGACCCTGTTATAGTAGCCACAAAGCCAGATCCAAACCTTAAGCCAAAGGCACCGGGTATGAAATA
>JAEEOQ010000064.1 GCA_016284355.1 Lachnospiraceae bacterium | reverse complement strand
TACTAATATGGCAATAGTCGGGATGGGAGTGGTTCTTTACATCTTTGCACTGATGGATCTTAACGAGAAGCTTGAGAAAACTCAAAAGAGCGAACTTGATGCGGCGCAAAACTACGGTATGTCTGTATTTCGTTCTTTTGACCAGACATCAAGAGCACTTATCGGAGCCCTTGATGCAAAGGATAAGTACACAAGGGAACATTCAAAAAGGGTGGCAGAATATGCAAGACTTATAGCAAAGGCTATGGGGATGGAAGACATAGAGGCAGCAGAGATAGGCTATTCCGCACTTTTTCATGATGTTGGCAAGATTGCGATCCCGGATCAGATACTTAATAAAAGAGAAAGGCTGACAGAAGAGGAGTCTGCAATATTAAAAAAGCATCCGGTATACGGTAAAGAGATAATGTCAGGTGTAACAGAGATCCCTTATCTTAAGCCTGCTGCGGCATATCATCACGAAAGATATGACGGAAAAGGGTTCCCTGAAGGGCTAAAGGGCGAGGCGATACCTCTTGCGGCAAGGATTACGGCAGTAGCGGATGCTTACGATAAAATGGCCTCATTTAAGTATGGAAGACCGCCGCTTGCGCAAGGTAAAATTCGAGAAGAAATCTTAAGCGAAGCAGGAAAGGCTTTTGATCCGAAGATAGTGTCGATCATGGTAGATATGATCGATAAAGATACAGACTATGCTTTAAGAGAGGCTGATGATGATTCTGTTGATGAAGCTGATATCAACGATATCACAAAGGTTGACAGAATGCACTTTGAAAACTATAAAGACAGGGTTTCTGACGGTATCAGAATAACTGATAAGATCTTAAAACTGCATTTTGAGTCAAGACCTATAAACGGACATGAAAAAGAATATTCTCTTCCTGTGATCATCCTTTTTGACTCCTTTGACAGATGCGTACACAGAAATCCGCGTAATATCAACAATCTGCATTATTTTGAATATGGAGAGATATGGCTTGACGGCCATACGGTATGTACAAGCGCAAGAGACATAAAGGCAGAGGTTACCGAAAAAGAAACAGGTGCGAGGTCTGATGCAAACGGATGGGAAACATATGATATAGAACTATTTGCTCTAAAAGACCATGTAATGATAAGAGCAGACAGCAACAGGCTGCACATTGTTACATCTGTGGCTTTGCCTGATTCCACAAGGTTTGTACAGCTTGGACTTGCGGGAGAGCAGTGCGACGTTAAAAATATAAAGGTAGTTGAAACAGATATTGCCGCAAAAGAAGAAGATGTGATAAGGATCGCTCCTGAGGTTAACTTTTTTAGCAGGAAAGACGGAGATATTCCAAATCTTGAGGTTGATGACTACAGAGAAGTTTCAACAGATGGAATCCCTGTGGAAGACGGCATGCGGATCTTTTTCCACTCAAAGAGCCTTCCTGTAGCAAACCTTGTTCACCACTGTTCGTATGTAGTGCTGTTTTCTTCAGATGACGGTCTTGTTACCGGCAATAATTATGAGGAATATGCATGCATAAGGCTTGACGGTGAGGATGCAACATATAACGGCAAGGCAGAGATAAGCCTTTCTGTACATAAAGACGAGAAATTCCTTGGCTGGGACAGCTGGAAGGAAATAAATCTTTTGGGTCTTGACTATGAGGTCGATTTTAAAAGAAAAAGAAACCGAGTGGTATTTTCTACCGAGAATGCGGGAATTTCCATCGAATGTCATGTTATAGTACCTAAGGGCGTTGAAAATGTTTATGCAGCCCTTACGGGAAATCTTTGTACACTTATGAATATTAGGATAAGATAAAGAAAAAATGAAGAGTAGGCGCATGCCTACTCTTCCTGATATTTATCTATTATCTTGTAGATCTCCATATTTGGGTCGTCTGTCATTTCTATTTTTGTATCAAGCTGAAGTACTTTATTTTCAGCTGCAGTAACAGGATCCCACGCAGGAAGACCGCTGCCGTTTGGGTTTCCGGTCTTTGCAAAGTTAACATAGTAGTTTTGCATGATCTCAGAAAGTGCATAGTCTTCGTCATCATAAAGCCCCGGGTGTCTCCAGAGGTTGCCGTAGGCGTATGGAAGCTCGCCTGCATGGTAGTTTGAAAGGGAATTGTTGGTCTTTGTAAAATAGTATTCATAAACAGGCTTTCCCTGGTTTGCTATGGTCTTGCTCCAGACATAGTGTGAATATGAAAACCAAAGGGCAGAGTATACGGTATTTAGTGCGCCTTTAGCAGAGCCCATCTGATCGACGATAAAATGCTGGTCTCTTTCAGGACTATCTGCAGGTACTATGGCTGCGATCTCTTTTGCGTATTTTTCACCTACCGCATTTGCAATAAGCTGCTCGTAGTTTTCAGAAGTTGCTTTATAGCCCATCATAAAAGGATCCGCTTCCTTGGCGTTAAAGCCGTTAAGAAGAGCCTTTTCGTGGTTTTCTCCCTTTTCGTAGGTAAGATAAGGCATCTCTTTTATGGCATATCCGTCTACTGTCATGGAAGAATGCTGCGTTTGCGTGGAAAGAAGCTTTTCTGCAGGAATATCGCGAAGCTCAGCAGAAGAGCTTACATTAAATTCTGCGCGGACCTTATCGCCTTCTGCTATGGCTTTTTCATAGCTTCTGAAGGTGTGGAACGGTTTTTTTACAAGAATTCCGCTGCTTTCTGCTATAGCGTAGTTAAAATCACCCTCTGTAAGA
Source organism: Lachnospiraceae bacterium (assembly GCA_016284355.1). GTDB lineage: Bacteria > Bacillota > Clostridia > Lachnospirales > Lachnospiraceae > JAEEOQ01. Next base: position 7,188 of record JAEEOQ010000064.1, on the reverse strand, counting down.
GGAGAAACGCAAAGAGCGTTAACAGATGAGCTTCCTGCTGATTCTCCTGCTATAGTTATGCGCTCAGGGTCTCCGCCAAAGGCTTTGATATTTTCGCGGACCCATTTAAGAGCGGCGATCTGATCTAAAAGTCCGTAGTTTCCTGTAGTCCCGCTTGGCGACTCCTTTGCAAGATCATCTGCTGCGTAGTAGCCAAATACGTTAAGACGGTATGCAAAGTTTACAAATACCACGCCTTTTTTCGCAAGGTCTTCGCCTCTGTATTCGCTGTAGGAAGACTGACCTGTACTAAGGGAACCGCCGTGTACATAGAAGATAACAGGTAAGAGTTCCTCATTTTCGGTGTTTTCGGGAGCAAATACATTAAGGTAGAGGCAGTCTTCGCTCATTTTTTCTATGTATTCGTCGCCGAATTTAACTCTGTAATCGTGCCAGCCAAGAATATGTGAAAGAGAGTCGTAAAGAACAGAGCCCCTTGCCTGCATGGCCATAGGACCAAAGTGGTCGCAAGACCTAACTCCGCTCCACGCGTCAGGCGCCTGAGGCTCTTTAAAACGAAGATCGCCTACAGGGGCCTTGGCATATGGTATACCGGCGTAAACCTTTACGGTTTTATCTTTATTATATACGCCCGTAAGGTCACCCTGGGAGATAGAAACCACTGCTGTTTTCTCAGGGTTTCTTACATCTACCGCAGGAACAAGCTGTTCTTTAGGGGCTGTCATTTTATAATCTATAGCAAGTACAGCTATAAAAAGTACCCACATTATAAGAAGATAACGTTTACTGTGATAAACGCCGGAAAGCCTGTATTTGCCAAATATCATAGCGCCTGCAAGAATAACTGCGATAATCCAGCCTGCAAGCGTGTTTTTGGAAAGATCCAAAAGGGCAAGAAAGATAAGGGTAAGAACCACCACAACAATGTTATAAGCCATAATATCCCTCCGTATAGAATGTATCTGCTTTATTCATAGCAGATTTGATGCATTTATTCAAGTCATTGAAAGACTTTTTACCGAGGTATATTTTACCACATTGTTTCCACTGGAAACAAATTAAAAAAGTATAAAAAAGAATTCCCTTAGCGTACAAAGAAGCTGTGTGCTTAGGGAATTCATTGTTCCGGACTATTGTAAATCAACACTCATCACAACACTGCGATATAAATAGCAAAGAAATGGCAGATACTTCCGCCAAGCACAAAGAAGTGCCAGATGGAATGTACGTAGCGAACCTTGTGCCCAAAGGCATAAAGGATAGCGCCGACTGTGTAGACAACGCCTCCTACTATAAGGAAGATAAGACCGGTGCGGCCTATAACCTGTGTAAGAGCGTGAAAACGCATTGCGATCATCCAACCCATAAGGATATTGACTATGGCAGATACTGCCTGGTATTTATCTACATCTATGGCATTAAAGACGATGCCGGTTATGGCAAGAGCCCAGATGATACCAAATATTGTCCAGCCCCAGGGACCTCGAAGCGAAACAAGAAGGAACGGGGTATAGGTGCCTGCTATAAGAAGAAACACGCAGCAGTGGTCTAGAACTCTGAAGACCTGCTTGGCTTTATTCTTTGCTAGAGCGTGGTAAAGACAGCTTGTAAGGTAAAGGATTATAAGGGTTGAACCAAATATACAGCTTCCGACTACTGCCCAGGGGTTATGTGCCTTTGCGGATTTAACAACGCAAAGCACAAGAGCCGCTATGGCAAGGCCTGCGCCGATGCCATGGGAAATGGCGCTTATAAGTTCTTCTGCCAGATTATAATCCACGATGGATACTTCTCTTTTTCTACTCATACTTTTAAAATCTCCTTAGTACTATAACTACATGATGTAGTATTGAATACTATGTTAGTACAAGGAGTGGTTTTTGTCAACAGGCAAAATATAAACAGCGTATTTTCAGGGGCTTTCGGCTGATTTTTGTGTAAGTAAAGATTTTTTGAAATTTTTTCAAAAAATGCTTGCAATTTATTTCCTACCATGATATACTATCAACTGTTCGAGAGAACAACAGCAAACGCGGAAGTGCTGGAATTGGCAGACAGGCAAGACTAAGGATCTTGTGTTCATTGCGATCGTGTGGGTTCAAGTCCCATCTTCCGCATGTTAAAACAAAAAGAGATGACTTTTAAGTCATCTCTTTTTTGTTTTACGTGGGAAAGAGCGCCTCTTTCCCACGTGGGTTTCCTGACAGGGCTTTGCCCTGCCAGGACTAGGTGCCTGCGGCACCGTCGCGAGTCCCTATCTTCCGCCGCGGAAGCTGAGCAGGAACCACGTGGGCTCTCCCCGGTCTACTAAGCTCGAACTTCGTCTGATGACTTGTTCTCACTAAGTGCTCATGCTCCAGTCCCATCTTCCGAAAAGCCTCAACACTACAAGCCTGCGGCACCGTCGCGGCCGACCGACTAAAGCGTAGCTTTGCTTCGCTAAGGGCTCGGCATGAATGATGGAAAGATATTATACGCAAAACATTGCATTTAACACAGATTTGCCATGAATCATAACAAACGTTGTGGTAAAATACTAAAAGTTGGGAGAAATTTCGAAAATGTAATAAAGCGAGCTATGATTGCATGCTAAAACAGTGGACATAGTATTTTTGACGATTTTGCTGAGGTCAGCAAAATCGTAGAAGCAGGTGCAACTTCCAAATCGAAAAAAGATTATGAACTCACTAGATATGCCTGCTACCTTATTGTTCAAAAATATATTCCATATTGGGCATGATTTCCGTTGACGGGTCGTTGACAAGAATAAAAAGTAAAGGAAAAGGAAATAGGCATGAATAAGATAGTGTTAGGTGAAAGAACAGAAGAAACTGTCAGAATTTATTTTGAAAAGGCTAAACAACCGGAAATAAAGGCGATGCTGCCTCAGAAAGCACAGACTGTAGAGGAAGCGCTTGAAAATTATAAAGAGACTCTTCTGCCTTCTGCCACAAGTTTTGGACGCACGATCGTTGTTGACGGGAAATATGTAGGGGATGTGTGGTGCTACTGCATTGACAAAGAAGATACTCCGAATGCAATGCTCAGCTATTGCGTGTTTGAGAAAGATCTTTGGAATGCCGGAGTTGCAACAAAGGGCATTGCTTTATTTCTTGATCTGATCCGTGAAAAATTTGCACTAGAAACGATTGGTGCCTTTACATATGCAGATAATATCGCATCAAGGAAAGTACTTGAAAAGAATGGTTTTTCTCTTGAAGAGAGCTTTGTAGAGGATGGTCGGGAATCTTGCTACTATCAGAGGGCTCTGTAATGAACTTTAGATTTGAAGAACTGGATTATAACAATCTTGATAAAGCCCGTATGATAGACAGGTCGGACATTTCGGAAGACTTTGTAGATACTGTTGATACACTCATGGAACTTACCGATTATGGTGTGGAGCATAAGTGCATTGGACATACTTTCCTTATAAGCATTGATGACAGACCAATTAGCGTTATTCTTCTTGGAGAAGCTATTCCATGGGAAACTGATCCGCCACAGGTTAAGGAAACACCATTTTACCGTCTGATGGGCTTTGTCATAGATAAAGCATATCGTGGGCAGGGTCTTGGCAAAATAATACTCGACGAAACGATAAGACGCGTTTATTCCGAATATGGAGCTCGCCCCATTGTTTTAGGATGCCACAAAGACAACTTAAAGGCGGCAGCTTTTTATGAAAGATTTGGTTTTGCCAAAACGGACTATATGGAAGGCAAGGATATCTATTACATAAAAGCTGAGACTCAAAAAAGAGGGATTAGTACACCTAATGATATGGCTCTGCTTTCCCATGATGACTACGAGGTAAAGTGAAATCTATTTTGCGATACCCTATTTGCGGATGAAAAAGGGCCTGAATAACAAGAAGTATGACATGGAGGATTTATGATACATCTGAAAGAAGTAACGCCGGATAATTGGAGATTGGGACTTTCTGTCCGCGAAGATCAGAAAGAATATGTATCTGACACCAATAGGTTGTTAGCCAGAGCTTGGGCATACCGCGACCACCGGAGCAATGCTTTAGTCATATATGATGATGAAATTCCTGTAGGAATGGCACTTTATTATGATTACGAAGACGGACAGGCCTATGATTTTAGCCAGTTTTTTATCGACAGCAGATATCAGGGGAAAGGTTTAGGATATGAAGCGGCAAAACAAATACTGAGCCGGATGGAATCGGACGGCAGATATAATAAAGTCATTCTTTGCTATATCGACGGAAACTATGCTGCAAAACATATGTATGAAAAGCTTGGGTTTTCAACGACCGGTGAAGCTGACGGTGACGAAATCATAATGGTGAAGATGTTCGAAAACAATAAAGGAGAACTGGACGAATGATTATAAAAGGATGTTCAAACAAGGATAATGTAGAAAAAATGAATAATAATATCTCGTTTGATAATTTACTCGGGAACGTAACGCATGTTCATGTCGTTACAAATACGTATGCTAAAGGGGCTGTCAACCAGCTTCTGACAGTCCGAAACTGGATGATAGGGTATTACATTGTGGAATATGAGCAGCACGGTCTCAACAGGGCAGAATATGGTACTAATCTTTTGGAAGAACTATCAAAGCGCCTTGCAATAAAAGGGATTGATCGTCCTCTATTGAATCTTTGCAGGATATTCTACTTGAAGTATCCTCAGATATGTGCGACAGTGTCGCACAAATTGGAAGGGATTGGCGAAATCAAAGGTTTACCGGAAGTGACCAGAACCTCTGCAATAGATACAAACGGCGAAAAAGAAGAGATTTGTGCGACAGCGTCACACAAATTTGAAACTCCTCCAGAAATGCTGATTAGCAGATTATCGTTCTCTCATATAAGAGAAATAATGCCTATTGATGATCCGTTTGAGCGTTTCTTCTATGAGTTTGAGTGTATAAAAGGAACCTGGAGCGTCAGGGAGTTAAGAAGGCAGATATCCACAAATCTCTACGTCAGAGCAGGTATTAGTAACAAGCCGGAGGAACTCCTGGAACAGCTTGTAAATAACGATTACAGCTCGACCATGACCATTAAGGAGCCTATGACTTTGGAATTTCTTGGCCTTGATGCAAAAGAGGCTGTTTCAGAAACAGATTTGGAGCAGGCGCTGATAGATCATCTCCAGGAGTTTATGCTGGAACTGGGATATGGTTTTTGTTTTGAGGCTCGTCATAAGCGACTTCTTATCGATGATGAGTATTATTTTCCAGACCTTGTGTTCTATAACCGCATTCTTCACTGCAGTGTAATCGTTGAACTGAAAAATGAAGAATTTAGTCATGAAAATCTTGGGCAGCTAAACGCATATGTCGGTTATTATAAGGAAAATGAGATGCATCCCGGTGATAACCCGCCAGTTGGAATTCTTCTCTGCACCCGAAAAGGAAAAAAGATGGTTGAATATGCACTTTCCGGCATGGATAATAATGTTTTTGTATCAACATATCAGCTTAAGCTTCCAGATAAAAAACAATTAGAGAACTTCCTAATAAAAGAGATGAACGAATTGGGTTTTGGGGAATAAATCGACTCGTTACAAAGTGAAACAAGCTGATTATGATTAGATTTCTCCGGCGTTTGATGGGCTGGAAAAGAAAGGCTTAACAATATACGGTAAGATGTGAGGAAATAATGGGATATTATAAAGAATGTGCGGAACTTGATCGATGTCACGCACTTGATGTTTACTGGGAAAATAAAGAATTTGAGAAATGGACAAAAGGGTATATTGAAATTGCTGATGAAACCGAGTATCCACTTGCAGACTGCCAGGTGGGATATGCCTACCTTGAAGGAATAGGCATTCCTCAGAATTTTGAAAAAGGACTCTTTTATACCCAAAGAGCTGCGAACCACGGTGATAGAGATGCCCAGTATAATCTGGGCTGCCTATATGAAGAAGGCACAGCACTTGAAAAAGACCTTGGCAAAGCTATTTACTGGTTTGATGCAGCCGCTATGCAGGAGCATGATCTTGCAGTAGGTAAAATACAGGCCCTTAATAGTAAGGCATGTGTAGTGCCGTTTACTGTCGAATATGTCGATAAGGTTATCGAATACGAAAAGCAATTACGTATCGAGGAACCGGACACTTATTACTGGGAGCCGGATGAGACATACAGAAAGAATCTTATTTCTTCTTTTAGTGATCCCCGCTTCATAAACTCCCTCTCCTTCCTTGCTGTAGAAAACGGGAAGGTTATCGGCAGAATCGATGCTCTTATCATTTCAAGCCGAGCAGATGCAGATTGCAGCACTGCATATCTTGACTGGATAAGTGTATTAAAGAGCAAACGGCACAGGAAGATTGCCCAGAAGATGCTTACGACACTGCAGAATGTGCTTAAGGATAAAGGCATTCACCTGCTCATTGCTCTTATGGCCGGAAATGATGAAGCACAACGATTTTACAGAAATATCGAAAACGCCGCTATTCATGATGAAGGCGTGTGGATGAAGCTTTAGGAAAGAAGGATCAAAAATGAACGTTCTATATAAATGACATATGTACCGGGTACCTGTGTAAAAGTTTGACAAAGGTACCTGGTACGTCTGTTTAGGTACGTCTGTTTCATGAGCTTAGAGCAGAATTAACATAATAATACAAAAAAAGGGAAGCCACTTTGGTTTCCCTTATATAGTATACCATAATAGCAGGTGAAATTAAAGCCTTATAATTTGTCGCAGGCGCAGATATAATTGCATCATAATGTTTTTCGGGAGGAATGAATTAATGCAGATAAAAGGATATTCAAACAAGGAAATGTCCAGAATTGCGCTGGGAACACATCTCGGTGATGTAAATGACGAAGTATCCGCTTCGTATCGGAATGCTATCAAATTTGCTGTTCAAAATGGTATCTATACTATTGATGGAGCAATCAATTATCGAGGTATGCGCTCGGAAAAGGATGAAGGAATTGCCATTAGAGAGCTTATTGAAAGCGGAATTGTTAAGAGAGAGGAAATTTTTGTAACTTCTAAGGCCGGTTTACTGTTTGGGGATATAACCGAGAGAATGAATCCAAAGATGTATCTTGAAAATATCTTAAAACCGCAGGGGATAACAGAATCAGATTTTTCAGAATATGACGGTCTTAAGCAAACTTTAAATCCGGCATTTTACGAGATTGCGCTTAACAAGAGCTTAGAAAACCTTGGCCTTGAAACTCTTGATC
>JAEEOQ010000002.1 GCA_016284355.1 Lachnospiraceae bacterium | reverse complement strand
GTGCATCCCTCTGGCTTCTTGAACTTAAGACAGATTACGATGATCTTTGCTATGTACTTGAAGGTCTTCAGCTTCTTGGTTCTAAAGGTACCACAGGTACCCAGGCAAGCTTTATGGAGCTTTTTGAGGGCGATGAAAACAAGATCAAAGAGCTTGATAAGAAGATAGCAGAGAAGATGGGCTTTAGTTCCTGCCTTCCTGTATCTGGCCAGACATATACCAGAAAGATAGATACAAGAGTATTAAACGTGCTTGCAGGTATTGCGGCATCAGCACATAAATTCTCAAATGATATTAGACTTTTGCAGCATCTTAAAGAAATTGAAGAGCCGTTTGAAAAAGGTCAGATCGGTTCATCTGCCATGGCATATAAGAGAAATCCTATGAGAAGCGAAAGAATCGCATCTCTTGCCAGATATGTGATGATAGACGCACTTAATCCTGCCATAACAAGTGCTACCCAGTGGTTTGAAAGAACCCTTGATGACTCTGCAAACAAGCGTCTTTCTGTTCCGGAAGGTTTCCTTGCGGTAGACGGAATTCTTGATCTTTATATGAATGTGGTAGACGGCCTTGTGGTTTATCCAAAGGTTATAGAAAAGAGACTTATGGCTGAGCTTCCATTTATGGCTACTGAAAATATCATGATGGATGCAGTAAAGAAAGGCGGAGACAGACAGGAACTTCACGAGAAGATCAGAGTTCTTTCAATGGAAGCAGGAAGAAACGTTAAGGAACTTGGTCTTGATAATAATCTTCTTGAACTTATCGCAGCGGATAAGAGTTTTGATCTTACACTTGATGAGCTTAAAGCTTCAATGGATCCAAGCAGATACGTTGGAAGAGCTCCAAGCCAGGTAGAAGAGTTTATTACAGATGTGATAGCTCCTATCCTTGAAGAAAATAAAGACCTTCTTGGACTTAAGAGCGTGATAAATGTTTAAAAAACCTGCCCCTTAAATAAGGGGCAGATTTTTTTATGCTTTATTTGTTCTGTTTATTATCGGGTTATCCGATATGTGGATGGAATTTCTACAGGATTTCTTAAGCTGATACAGACAAAGGTCTGCGTAGTACATAAAATCCCAAAGCTTAAGCTTTTTGGTAGGTTTTCCAACAAAAATACCCTGTGAGATGGTAATACGGTCAGCAGCAAAAGAGTCGCAGTGAGGCATATTTGCGGCAAGAATGGTGTCGCGAAGCTTACTTGCAGCACTAAGAACCTCTTCTTTTTTCATATCATAGTAAACAATAACAAATTCGTCTCCACCGTAACGCGATACAAAAATCTTATCGTTTGCCATCTTTTTAAGAATGTTGCCGATATTTTTAAGTATCTCATCGCCTTTTTGATGACCGTAGGTATCGTTATAATTTTTAAAGTAGTCGATATCAAAGATTTCAAAAGCAAATCGCTTATTCATGTGATATGCCTGCTCATATACGATATTTGAGTAATCTGTAAGCCTGTATCTGTTAGGGATACCGGTAAGAGCATCTGTCTCAGATTTAACGCGAAGCTTTTCACGTTTGTCTTCAAGACGCTTTTGAGATTTAACCTGTTTGTCGTATTTAATTCTAATTGCAAGAACATCGTTTATAACAGATCTTTCTTCTGCAGAGATGGCAACATAACGATCGTAATATGTTTCAAGAGCCTTTCTGTAACCATCGTTGTCTATGCCCATAGCTTCATAATATTTGATCTTAAGGTCGGCAATCTTTGCATCAATAAAATGATTATTAAACGAACTTACCTTATCTTCAATGATAAGCAGAAGTTCATTTAAATCTTCATATTTTTCAATATCGATAAGAAGATCAGCAAGTCTTATATAATCATCGTAATAGGAGATGAATTCTTCCTGATCTCTGGCAAGCATGATCATTTTTTTAACAGCATCATTACATTTTTTCATGTCTTTTATAAGATGAAAATAAGAGGCATAAAAAAGGTAAATGGAGCAAAGATTTTTTTCGTAAAAGTCAGCCGGAAGCTTTTCTGAAATAATGTTATACATCTTTGTGGCTTCTTCCACATTATCCATTATGTTGTAGCATATGCCAAGAACACTGCAGCCAACAAGATAGTATACAAGGTTATCAACGTCGCTGTTATTGATATTAAAGCTTTTAAGGGCATCTTTAAAATAATATGAAGCGCCCTCATAATCTTCAAATTCATAATAAAGGTTTCCGATATTATATGAGATGATACCTTCGTAATAAATGTCACCATGTTCTTTTGCAAGGCTTAAGCCACCAAAATAACATTGCACGGAACTTGGAATGTTAAATTTGGAAAAATAAATGATCCCAAGCATATTGTAGGTACGGATCAAAAGATCGTTAAATCCGTTATCTTTCATTATGGGGATATATTTATTGAACATCTCTACTGCCTTGTCTGCTTTTGCAAGAAGATAGTAGGATGAAGCAAGGTGATATCCTGAAAAGCATATAAGCAAAGGGTCGTTTAAATGTTTTCCCTCTTCCTGCAGTTTTTCTGCTGCCCACTTAAGCTCATTGGCATCTATATTGCGGTAATTCTTAAGTGTATTTATATATTCGGTTATGGACTCTGAATAGCCTGAAAAATCCATATTTACCTCCGGTTTAGCTACATGATGGTAACTTTATTGTCTTTATTTCCTGCCTTGCTCTTTGGCGTAAGATATCTGTGTACAAGCTGCAGGCCGCCTTTTTTAAATTCCTTTACATCGTACAGAGCCATATCTGCTGCGTAAAGGTAATCCCATGATTTGTTGGCTTTGTGCGGAACAGAATTTCTTGCGCCGATGGAAACACTAAGACGGTCGCTTATGGCGCTGCCTGTATGCTCAATGTTAAGCTCTTCAACACTTTTTCTTATACTGTTACATACATCTATAACCACATCATCAGTCATGTCTTTTATAAGAATTATAAATTCGTCTCCTCCGTATCGTGAAGGGATTATGTTATCATTTGATACGGATTTTAATACGTCTGCAACCGCTTTTATTGCAAGATCGCCTTTCTGATGACCATAGGTATCGTTGTATTGTTTGAAAAAATCGATATCTATTATTACAACAGCAAGGTGTTCGTTCTTTGCGGCGGCATCCGAAAACATCTCTTCAAGTATGTCCTTGATATAGCCGTAGTTATAAAGGCCCGTAAGCTGATCGTGCTCTGCATTCAGCTTGAGCTTTTCAATACTTTCTTCTGTCTTTCGGTATTTTTCCGTAAGAGCTTCGATCTTTATCTGAGAATCAACTATGCTCTTGTTAAACTTCTTAATAAAAGCATTTCGTCTCTCAATCGCCTCGTGATAACTTCTTAGTGCTTTGTAATAATGCTTTTCGTTGTTTATAGCCTTATAGTATTTTATCTTGTAATCAGCTATCCAGCCCCGAAGGAAAGGAGAGCATCCTTCATAGAAAGCCATACGTGATTCTACTATGTGTGCTATCTTGATTATGTATTCGTAATGTTTTTTCTCATAAAGTTCGTTGCAGATATCAAGTATATATACGAAGAAATCGTGGAGCGTTGTGACTTTTTCAAGCTGTTTAAGGAAAGTATCCATAAACTCCATGGCGGCAACCTCGTTGCCAAGGTTCATATAGTACCTGAATTTGGCACCGATCTCTGCTATGAGGTGGTAATCGTCTTCGGCTTTAGATGAAAACTCATCGATCTTATTAAGTGCAATCTTTGCTTCATCATATTTGTTGCATTTAACATAACAAAAGAGTTCGCCTGCATACATAAGCAGAAGATTACTGTTAAAAAATGGGTTTGGATCATGATTTTCACTGCAAAGCTTAATAGCTTTTTTATAATAATTTAAAGCATGCCTGTAGTCGCCGATAGATTTGTACATATCGCCAAGGTTGCAGTAGGTAATGCCTTCTCTGTATTTTAATTTATGTGTCTTGCATACGTCGATGGCTAAAAGATAATTTTCAAGTGCGTTTGAAAAGTTATTTCTGGAAACAGAGATAACGCCGATGTTATTATATGAGCGGATAAGGCTTTCATAATCAGCGCCAGCAATAAGATGGGGCACAGTATGTACGTGTGTCCTTATCATGTCGTCATCAAGATTGTTGTTAAAATAAGCAAGCTCAAGACCGAAATAACCATTGCCTATAAGGTAGTCATCATTTAACTCCCTGCCAACGGAAAGGATCTTGTTACATGTTTCTATTATATCTTCTAAAGGCGCGCGCCCGTTAAGCTTTTCGTTTACAAGAGTAAAAAGATCGTTGATCTCTTTGCTATATCCGGCTCTCAAAACCCTAAGCCCCCTTTTTTTAAATCATTCCAAGATAATTTTACTATTTTATGTATCTTATGGCAACAATATTTGCATATTATTTTGCCGAAAAATAAGGCTTGAAAAAAGGTTAAAAGTGTTATATCATAATTAGAAATAATTTAACGCTCTAAAGCGACAAAGATTAGCAGTGTTAAAGTAAATTATAATAAGAGGTTATGAAGGGAGAGTAATTTTATGGAGTATAAAGTTACTTTGATCCCCGGAGACGGGATCGGCCCGGAGATCATCGGTGAGGCTAAGAAAGTTCTTGAAACTGTTGGGGAGCAGTATGGACATGTATTTAATTTTACCGAAGTTCTTATGGGCGGAGCATCTATAGATGCTTACGGAGAGCCGCTTACGGCAGAAACTCTTGAAACAGCAAAAAATAGCGACGCAGTGCTTCTTGGCGCTGTAGGCGGAGATGTGGGAAAGACAAGCTGGTACTCACTTCCGCCTGAAAAAAGACCAGAAGCAGGTCTTCTTGGTATAAGAAAGGGCCTTGAGCTTTTTGCAAATGTGCGTCCGGCTCTTCTTTTTGATGAGCTTAAAGGAGCTTGCCCTCTCAAAGACGAGATAAGCAAGGGTGGCTTTGATTTTGTTGTTATGCGCGAGCTTACCGGCGGTCTTTATTTTGGAGACAGGTATACAAAAGAGGTAAACGGCCTTATGACGGCTGTTGATACCCTTACATACAATGAGGATGAGATCAGAAGAATAGCAAAATGGGGTTTTGAATTTGCCATGAAACGCCGCAAAAAGGTAACAAGCGTTGATAAGGCAAATGTTCTTGATTCTTCAAGACTTTGGAGAAAAGTGGTGGCAGAGGTTGCAAAAGATTACCCTGAGGTCACACTTGAAAATATGCTGGTAGATAACTGCGCTATGCAGCTTGTTAAAGATCCTTCCCAGTTTGATGTTATTCTTACTGAGAACATGTTTGGAGATATTTTATCAGATGAAGCAAGTATGGTAACAGGTTCTATAGGTATGCTTCCTTCCGCATCCCTTGGAAAGACAAAGCTTGGTCTTTATGAGCCAAGTCACGGCTCAGCACCTGATATAGCAGGACAGGACAAGGCAAACCCTATTGCCACCATCCTTTCCGCAGGTATGATGTTAAGATATTCCTTTGACCTTACAAAAGAAGCAGACGCTATTGACGCCGCAGTTAAGAAAGTTCTTGAAAGCGGCTATCGTACAGGCGATATTTACAGCGAAGGTAAGACACTTGTCGGTACAAAGAAGATGGGTGAGCTTATCTGCGATGCTATCAAAGGATTAAAATAATTACTTGGAGGAATTTGATTTGAAAAGTGATTCAGTAAAAAAAGGTATGCAGCAGGCACCCCACAGGTCCTTATTCCATGCTCTTGGTTTTACAAAAGAAGAGATGGATAAGCCGCTTGTCGGTATTGTCAGCTCGTATAATGAAATAGTTCCCGGCCACATGAATCTTGATAAGATCGTTGAGGCCGTAAAACAGGGCGTTGCCATGGCAGGCGGTGTTCCTGTTGTGTTTCCTGCAATTGCCGTATGTGACGGTATCGCCATGGGTCATATCGGTATGAAGTATTCTCTTGTTACAAGAGACCTTATAGCAGACTCTACAGAGTGTATGGCAATTGCCCATGCTTTTGACGCTCTTGTTATGGTACCAAACTGCGATAAAAACGTACCGGGCCTTTTGATGGCTGCAGCAAGGGTAAACGTGCCTACAGTATTTGTAAGCGGCGGTCCTATGCTTGCAGGCCATGTACATGGTAAAAAGAGAAGTCTTTCAAGTATGTTTGAAGCAGTAGGAGCATACAGCGCAGGAAATATGACAGAGGAAGAAGTTACCAATTTTGAAAACAGCGTTTGTCCTACCTGCGGGTCATGTTCGGGTATGTATACAGCAAATTCCATGAACTGCCTTACTGAGGCTCTTGGTATGGGTCTTAGGGGTAATGGTACCATTCCTGCTGTTTATTCAGACAGAATTGCTCTTGCAAAACATGCCGGTATGGCTGTTATGGAGCTTTTAAAGAAAGATATAAAACCTCGTGACATTATGACAAAAGAAGCATTTATGAATGCTCTTACCGTAGATATGGCTCTTGGGTGCTCTACAAACTCGATGCTTCACCTTCCGGCAATTGCTGCTGAGGCAGGCGTAGAGATAACCCCGGGCCTTGCAAATGAGGTAAGTGCAAAAACTCCAAACCTTTGTCATCTTGCTCCTGCAGGTCCTACATATATGGAAGATCTTAATGAAGCCGGCGGTGTTTATGCTGTAATGAACGAACTTACCAAAAAGAACCTTCTAAATCTTGACGTAATGACAGTTACGGGTAAGACTATGGGAGAGAACATAAAAGGAGCTGTTAATAAAGACCCTGAGGTAATAAGACCTGTGGAAAACCCATACAGCGAAACAGGCGGACTTGCAGCGCTTAAGGGTAATATCGCTCCTGATTACGGAATTGTTAAACGCAGCGCCGTAGTTCCTGAGATGCTTAAACACAGCGGTCCTGCCAGAGTATTTGACTGCGAGGAAGACGCTATTGCGGCGATTAAGGGCGGCAAGATAGTAGAAGGCGACGTTGTTGTCATCAGATACGAAGGTCCAAAAGGTGGCCCCGGTATGCGCGAGATGCTTAACCCGACTTCTGCAATAGCAGGTATGGGCCTTGGCTCTACCGTAGCCCTTATTACAGACGGAAGATTTTCAGGCGCTTCAAGAGGCGCTTCTATCGGACATATTTCTCCTGAGGCTGCCGTAGGTGGTCCAATTGCACTTATAAAAGAAGGAGATATCATCGACATCGATATCAATGCATGCTCGCTTAACGTTAGAGTATCAGACGAAGAACTTGCAGCAAGAAAGGCTGAATGGAAGCCAAGAGAGCCTAAAGTTACAAGCGGGTATCTTGCAAGATACGCAAAGATGGTAACAAGCGGTAACAGAGGGGCCGTTCTTGAGCTTAAATGATGATTTCGGAGGGAAGTTTATGGAACTTAACGGTTCGGAGATAGTAGTTGAGTGCCTTAAAGAACAGGGGGTAGATACTGTATTTGGTTATCCCGGAGGCGCAATACTTAATATATATGATGCTCTTTATAAGCATCAGGATGAGATAAAACATATCCTTACTTCTCATGAGCAGGGAGCTTCTCATGCTGCAGACGGATATGCAAGAGCTACGGGTAAAGTTGGCGTTTGTCTTGCTACAAGCGGCCCGGGAGCCACAAACCTTGTTACGGGTATAGCTACGGCTTATATGGATTCTGTTCCTGTGGTCGTAATAACATGTAACGTAACAAACAGCCTTCTTGGAAGGGATTCCTTTCAGGAGGTTGATATCACAGGTATTACCATGCCTATCACAAAGCATAACTTCATTGTAAAAGATGTAAATCTTCTTGCAGATACCATAAGAAGATCTTTTGATATAGCAATGAAGGGAAGACCCGGTCCTGTACTTATCGATATTACAAAGGACGTTACGGCAGATACCTGCGAGTATACACCAAAGAAGCCTAACCCCCCTGTGAGAGCAGGAAAAGTAGACGACGAGCAGGTAAAGAGCGCTCTTAAGCTTATTAAAAAGAGCGAAAAGCCTGTGATCTTTGTGGGCGGCGGCGCCGTAATAAGCGGAGCGGATAAGGAACTTGCAAAATTTGCAGATCTTCTTGATGCACCGGTTTGCGACTCACTTATGGGTAAAGGTGCTTTTGACGGCTGCAATAAAAGATATACAGGCATGCTTGGCATGCACGGAACCAAGACTTCAAACTACGCTGTATCAGAATGTGACCTTCTTGTAGTTGTTGGAGCAAGATTTTCTGACCGTGTTACAGGTAATGCCAAAAAGTTTGCAAAAGACGCAAAGATAATTCAGATCGATATCGACCCTGCTGAGATCAATAAGAATATCCTTATAGATGTCTGCATTGACGGCGATGCTAAGGCTATCCTTGCCGAATTAAATAAAAAGCTTGAACAAAAAGATCACAGCACATGGATGGAGCATATCCTTGAATATAAAGAAAAATATCCCCTTTATGTGGATACAAAGACCCTTAACGGTCCGCTTATCTTAAATGTGCTTGATAAACTTACAAAGGGTAATGCCATAATCACAACAGAGGTTGGCCAGCACCAGATGTGGGCTGCACAGCATTACCACTACAGATCGCCGCGTACTTTTCTTTCAAGCGGCGGCCTTGGAACCATGGGTTACGGACTTGGAGCATGTATAGGAGCCAAGTGCGGAAAACCTGATAAAGTAGTAGTTAATATCGCAGGAGACGGTTGCTTCCGTATGAATATGAACGAGCTTGCAACCGCTTCAAGATATAATATCCCTATCATTGAGATCGTCTTTAATAACCATGTACTTGGTATGGTACGTCAGTGGCAGGATCTGTTTTATGGAAAGAGATTTTCACAGACCACACTTAATGATAAGGTTGATTTTATTAAAGTTGCGCAGGGACTGGGAGTGACTGCATTTAAGCTTGAAAAAGCACAAGACGTGGAAAAAGTCCTTAAAGAAGCACTTGCAGTGAAGGGGCCGGTATTTATCGAGGCTGTTATCGATTCAGATGACAAAGTATGGCCTATGGTAGCACCGGGGGCTGCGATAAGTGAGGTCTTTGACAAGACAGACCTTAAGTAAAACCCTTTTTGTATCGAAACGACTGCCTGTGACCGGCGGGCCCGGCCACCAAATTAAGGTGTTGTTTATAGAAAGGAGCTCTAAAATGGGTAGAGTGTATAATTTTTCAGCAGGACCGGCTGTATTGCCGGAAGAAGTATTAAGGGAGTGTGCAGCAGAAATGCTGGACTATAACGGAACAGGAATGTCCGTTATGGAAATGAGCCACAGAAGTAAGGCTTTTGAAGAGATCATCAATACTGCAGAGGCAGATATCCGTGAACTTATGGGTATTCCTGCAAATTACAAAGTCCTGTTCCTGCAGGGCGGCGCAAGTCAGCAGTTTGCCATGATCCCAATGAACTTTATGAAAAACAAAGTGGCTGACTACATCATTACAGGACAGTGGGCCAAGAAAGCTTATCAGGAAGCTCAGATCTTTGGACAGGCAAATGCCATTGCTTCCTCAGCAGATCAGACTTTTTCTTATATTCCTGACTGCTCTGATCTTCCTGTATCTGAAAATGCGGACTATGTCTACATTTGCGAGAACAATACCATTTACGGTACAAAGTTTAAGACTTTGCCAAACACAAAGGGTAAACCTCTTATCGCAGACGTATCCTCATGTTTCCTTTCAGAGCCTGTAGATGTAAACAAATATGCCATGATCTATGGCGGCGTACAAAAGAACGTTGGACCTGCCGGCGTTGTGATCGCCATCATCAGAGAAGACATGATAACTGAAGATGTTCTTCCGGGAACACCGACAATGCTTAAATACAAAACACATGCGGACAATAATTCGCTTTACAATACTCCGCCTGCTTACGGTATTTATGTGTGCGGTAAGGTATTCAAATGGCTTAAGGCTAACGGCGGACTTGCTGCTATGAAGGAGCGCAACGAAGAGAAGGCTAAGATCCTTTACGATTACCTTGATGAAAGCAAGCTCTTTAAGGGAACTGTAAGAGCGTGTGACCGTTCGCTTATGAACGTTCCTTTTGTAACAGGTAACGAAGAACTTGATGCAAAGTTTGTAAAAGAAGCTAAGGCTGCAGGTTTTGAAAACCTTAAGGGACACAGAACAGTAGGCGGCATGAGAGCAAGTATCTATAATGCTATGCCAAAGAAGGGTGTAGAAGAACTTGTTAAATTCATGAAAGACTTTGAAAGCAAGAATATGTAAGGAGGAATGGCGATATGGTTAAGTATAATTGTTTAAATAAGATCGCCGCTGTCGGCACAAACCTCTTTACAGAAGACTTTGAAAAAACAGAAGATTTTAACGAAGCAGACGTGGTGCTTGTAAGAAGTGCCGCTATGCATGATATGGACCTGCCGGAAAACCTTAAGGCTGTCGCAAGAGCAGGCGCAGGCGTAAACAACATCCCTCTTGATAAGTGCGCAGAAAAAGGTATCGTAGTATTTAATACTCCGGGTGCCAATGCAAACGGCGTAAAAGAAGCAGTACTTGCAGGTATGCTTCTTGCGGCAAGAGATATAAAAGGCGGTATCGACTGGGTACAGAGCGCTAAGGAAAATGAAGACATTGCAAAGCTTGTAGAAAAAGAAAAAAGCAAATTTGCAGGTAGCGAGATCCAGGGCAAAAAACTTGGAGTTATCGGTCTTGGTGCTATAGGCGTGCTTGTGGCAAATGCCGCTAACCGACTTGGTATGAAGGTTTATGGCTGTGATCCGTTTATATCCGTTGAACATGCATGGAACCTTTCAAGGGATGTAATCCATGTTAAGTCAAACGAGGAGATCTTTAAGAAATGTGATTATATCACTGTTCATGTTCCTCTTAACGATCAGACAAAGCAGATGATCAACAAAGAGACCATCGGCATGATGAAAAACGGCGTTGTAGTCCTTAACTTTGCAAGAGACCTTCTTGTAAATGATGATGATATGGAAGAGGCATTAAAGAGCGGAAAGGTAGCTAAATATGTTACCGATTTTCCAAACTACCGTACTGCAAATATGGACGGAGTTATCGCAATACCGCATCTTGGCGCTTCTACAGCAGAGTCTGAAGATAACTGCGCAGTTATGGCTGTAAATCAGCTTGTTGATTTTATTGAAAACGGAAATATCAAAAACTCCGTTAATTATCCTGCTTGTGAAGTTGGTGTATGTAATGCGGAAGGACGTATTTCCATTTGCCATAAGAACATACCTAACATGATCACACAGTTTTCTGCTGTATTTTCGGCAGAAGGGATCAACATTTCAGATATGATCAACAAGAGCCGCGGAGATTACGCTTATTCTGTATTTGATATCGAGGCAAAGTCAAGCGACAGGCTTGCAAGTGACCTTGAAAAAATAGATGGCGTTTTGAAGGTTCGTATTATAAAATAGTAATAGCAAAAAGATAGACCCGTATCGGATATGGGCGACTTATCCGATACGGGTTTCTTTGATGAAAAGAGGAGAAAAAATGGCAGATATCAAACCCTTTGCAGCGGCAAGGCCTGCTGAAAAACTTGTTAAAAGAGTAGCGGCACTTCCTTATGATGTATACAGCAGATCGGAAGCAAGAGTAGCGGCAGCGGAAGATGTGCTTTCATTCCTTAATATAGACAGACCCGAGACTCAGTTTCCACCTGATTTTGACATGTATGCTCCGGAAGTTTACGCCAAAGCAAAAGAGCTTCTTGATGCCCGCATGTCTGAAGGGACTTTTGTAAGCGATCCTGAGGAGTGTTATTACCTTTATGAGCTTACATGGCAGGGCAAGAGTCAGACCGGTTTGGTAGCCTGCGCTTCAATAGATGATTACGTCAAAGGCGTAATTAAAAAACATGAAAATACCAGAGAAGAAAAAGAAATAGACAGGATCACTCATGTTGATACATGCTCTGCCCAGACAGGACCGATCTTTCTTGCATACAGGAAAAATGCGGTTATAGCTGAGATCACAGAGCGTGTAAAAGAGACTAAACCACTATATTCTTTTATTTGTGAAGATAAAGTTCGTCATCAGGTATGGAAAATTAAATCAGAACTTGATATAATGGCTGTCAGAGAAAGCTTTGGCAGAATAAATCATATTTATATTGCAGACGGACATCACAGAGCTGCTTCGGCTGTAAAAGTAGGTCTTAGAAGAAGAAAGCAGAATCCTTCTTATACGGGCAGCGAGGAATTTAACTATTTTCTTTGCGTGCTTTTTCCTGACGAAGAGCTTCGTATACTTCCGTATAACAGGGTTGTAAAGGATCTTAACGGTTACTCTGTTAATGATTTCCTTAGCGCTCTTGACGAGAAGTTTAATATTACGGAAATTTCAAAAAGTGAAGCAGAGCCTTCCGAAAAGTTCTCGTTTTGCATGTATCTGGCAGATACCTGGTATCGTCTTTCTTTAAAGGAGCATTTAAAGATGCAGCTTAAAGAAGAGGGCGACCCTGTTAAGATGCTTGACGTTTCTGTGCTTCAGGATATGGTGCTTTCGCCTTTGCTTGGAATTACAGACCCAAGAACAGATTCCCGTATTGATTTTGTGGGAGGTATAAGAGGCACAGATGAACTTGAAAGAAGAGTGCATAAGGACGCAGAGGTAGCATTTTCAATGTATCCGACTTCAATAACCGAACTTTTTGCGGTTTCAGATGCAGGGATGCTTATGCCGCCCAAATCCACATGGTTTGAACCAAAGCTTAGAAGTGGTCTGTTTATCCACAAAATATAATTTTTCAAACGGAGATTTTTATGAACAAAGTAGTTAGTGAACTTAAGAAGGTTATGGAAGATGCTTTTGAAAGCGCGGGTTTTGACCGTTCTTTTGGTATGATAAGCCTTTCCAACAGACCTGATCTTGCTGAGTATCAGTGTAACGGCGCTATGGCTGCCGCTAAAAAATACGGAGTTAAGCCTATAGATGTGGCTACCAAGGCTCTTGAGGTAATTAAGGAAGACGCTGACAAATGCAGGATGTTTGATAAGATAGAAGCAGTTATGCCGGGCTTTATAAATATCACATTAAGCCCTTCTTATCTTAGCGAATATGTAGACGAAATGGCTTCTAAGGCTGATTTTGGCGTAGATAAGAACGGCAGCGGCAAAACTGTTGTTATAGATTACGGCGGAGCGAACGTTGCAAAGCCGCTTCACGTAGGACACCTTCGTTCTGCGGTTATCGGTGAGAGCATTAAGAGAATATGCAGGTTTTACGGCGATAAAGTAATCGGCGATGTGCATCTTGGAGACTGGGGTCTTCAGATGGGTCTTGTTATTACTGAGCTTAAACACAGACAGCCTGATCTTGTATATTTTGATGAAAGCTTTGAGGGAGAATATCCAAGCGAGGCTCCATTTACCATTTCTGAGCTTGAAGAGATCTACCCATGTGCTTCAGGAAAGTCCAAGACAGATGAGGAATATAAAGCAGAAGCTCTTCAGGCTACCTTTGATCTTCAGCACGGACGCCGCGGCTACAGGGCTTTATGGAAGCATATTATGGCTGTTTCGGTTGCAGATCTTAAGAAGAACTATGGCAACCTTAAGGTTGATTTTGATCTTTGGCTTGGTGAAAGCGATGCAGACCCTGAGATCCCTTCAATGGTAGAAAATCTTAAAAAGAGCGGTCTTGCTTACCTTTCAGACGGCGCTCTTGTTGTTGACGTTGCTAGAGAAGATGACAAAAAGGAGATGCCTCCTTGTATGATCTTAAAGTCTGACGGCGCCGCGCTTTACGAGACAACAGATCTTGCCACTATCCTTATGCGTGAACGTGATTATAAGCCTGACGAGATTCTTTATATAACAGATAAGCGTCAGGAACTCCATTTTGAGAGGGTTTTCAGATGTGCAAAGAAGGCCGGTATTGCTTCTGAAAAAACAAAACTTTCTTGGATAGGCTTTGGTACCATGAACGGAAAAGACGGCAAACCTTTTAAGACAAGGGACGGCGGCGTTATGCGTCTTGAAGACCTTATCCGTCAGATCAGCGATGCGGTTTACGATAAGATGTCTGACCGTGATATGACTGAAGAAGAAGCAAGAAATATTTCCTTTAAGGTTGGTCTTGCTGCCCTTAAATACGGAGATCTTTCTAATCAGGCTTCAAAAGATTATGTGTTTGACCTTGACAGATTTGCTTCATTTGAAGGAAATACAGGTCCTTACATTCAGTACACTGTAGTACGAATTAATTCTATCCTTAGCAAGGCAGGAAGTGACCTTTCCGGAGCCAAGATAATTTCTACAGGTTCTGAAAGTGAGAAAGCGCTTTTGCTTACACTTGCAAGACTTAACGAAAACCTTGCGGGAGTTTACGAGGAAAAGGCTCCTCACAGGCTTTGTGCATATATGTATGACCTTGCCAATGCATTTAACAGATTTTATCATGATAACAGGATCATCTCAGAGGAAAATGAGGCTACAAAGAACTCCTGGCTTAAGCTTATAAAACTTACGGCAGACGTTCTTACATGCTGTCTTGATCTGCTTGGCGTGGAAGTACCTGAAAGAATGTAATAGTATTGGAGTTTATGTTATGTTTGTGGGAAGAACATCGGAACTTAAGTTTCTTGAGGAGTGTTTTGAAAAGATGAGCCCTCAGCTCATCGTGCTGTACGGAAGGGATGGAGTCGGCAAAACCTCTCTTGCAAAAGAATTTGTTAAAGATAAGCCTTTTAGGTACAAAGTGCTTAATGAGAGCAATTTTGACCTTTCAACTGATGTTAAAAAAGGTGATGAGGCTTCAGAACGAAGCATCATCATCTACGATGATTTTGAGCAGGGGATAAAGAATAACAAAGCCTTTTTTGAGACTTTAAGCGAAGACCTTTCAAAGCCTTACGCCTTTGTTATCCTTATAAGCTCTTCTGTAAACTGGGTTGAAAACGATATGGTGGGAGAGATCGGAAGCCTTGCGCTTCGCATAACTTCTTTCCTTAAGCTTAAAGAGTTTTCACTTATGGAGCTTATTTCAAGGTTCCCTAAATTTTCACTTTCCGACTGCATCAGGACTTATTCAGTTACAGGCGGAGTTCCTGCTTATCTTGATCTTTGGAATGAAAAGCAGTCTTTTAAAGATAATGTTACAAGGCTTTTTCTTTGCAAAAACAGTATCCTTAAAAATGAGGCCAATCGCATTTTAAAGAACGAGCTTCGTGAACTTCCTGTGTACAACACTATTTTATATGCCCTTGCAAACGGTATGACAAAGTTAAATGATATCAATACCTATACGGGTTACGGCAGAGCAAAGATTTCTGTTTACATAAAAAACCTTATAGGACTTGATCTTGTTGAGAAGGTTTTTTCTTATGACACAAGGGCTGTGGAAAACACAAAAAAAGGTGTATACCGCATAAAAGATTTTTATATGCTGTTTTACTACAGATATATCTATAAAAACAGATCTTTAATAGAATTTGAGGAAGATAACATTTACGACCTTATAATTAAAGATGGCGCAGATGATATCTTTAAAGAATGTTATAAAAAGGTTTGTATCGAGTACCTTCAGCTTATGGCAGAACATGACAGGCTTCCTGTTAAGGTTGAAAAAAGCGGAAGCTGGTATGGCAAAAAGGGCGATATAGATTATATCGGAGCAGATGCTAAAGGTGATCAGGTGATCGCATTTTTTACATGGGATAATGAGCCTGTGGGAGTGGGCGCATTTAACATGTATTATGAGCTTATAAAAGAGGCAAAGATATCGCCTTCTTTTCTTTATCTTTTTGCAAAAGAGGGCTTTACGGAGGAGCTTAAGAGCAGCGTTGCGGAAAATGTGCATCTTATTGCTCTTGAAGAGATGTGATCATTTCTGTACTTTTAAATAAATAATAAGAGGTGACAGGGAGTTGTACGAAAAGATAGCAAAGCTTGTGGTATTCAGGGATTTTGAAAAAGACAATATCCTTATGCCATTAGCTGCAATTATTGAAGAATTTAAATCCGGTAAATATGTTAAAGAGGATCTTGTGAGCCGAATTTATGCTGAGATCCACAAACTTCTTGATGTGGGCACAAGATACGGTTTTGACAAGAACCTCTGGCATAACTACCTTACATATCTTATCATCACAAACGAAAATCCTTTTGCCATTACCTGCGAGAAAGTGGGGGCAAGAGAGGGTTCTGTTACGGGCTTTGCCAAAAATGACTTTAAGATCATGAAATATCTGTTTGATTATGATTTTAGCGAGATTGAGTCAGAACTTGGCATTGACTGTTTTTCTGTTATCAGTAACTATAAAGCGGTAGATAAAGATAAAAAAAGCTATAATTACAGCGTCTCGCAAAAAGTAAGAAAACTTTCTGAAGACATAGAAAAAGCTGCAGATGAAAATGAGATCTTTGACCTTGTAACAGGCTTTTACAAAGATTACGGAGTGGGCAAGTTCGGCCTTAACAAAGCTTTCAGACTTGTACCTGATGGCAAAGGCGTAGAGATAGTGCCTATTACAAACACTGAAGAGATAAAGCTTTCTGATATAGTGGGCTATGAGATACAAAAAAAGAAGCTTATCGATAATACCGAAGCCTTTGTACAGGGCAAGAAAGCAAACAATGTACTTCTTTTTGGAGATGCGGGTACAGGTAAATCCACCAGTATCAAAGCTATATTAAACGAGTATTACCCAATGGGGCTTCGTATAATTGAGGTTTATAAGCATCAATTTGAAAATCTTTCAGATACCATAGCTCAGATCAAGAATCGAAATTACAAATTTATTATATATATGGATGATCTTTCCTTTGAGGAGTTTGAGATTGAGTATAAATATCTTAAGGCAGTCATTGAAGGCGGACTTGAGATAAAGCCTGAAAATGTGCTTATTTATGCCACATCAAACAGAAGACACCTTATTAAAGAAACATGGAATGACAGAAATGATATGGAAAATCAGGCGGGTCTTCACAGGTCTGACACCATGGCTGAAAAACTTTCTTTGGTGGCAAGATTTGGTATTACTATCAATTTTTCTGCTCCAAATCAAAAGGAGTACTTTAATATCGTTACGGAGATCGCAAAGAGATATCCGCAGATCACTCTTTCAAATGAAGAGCTTTGCGCCGAGGCAAATAAGTGGGAGCTTTCTCACGGCGGTATGAGCGGAAGAACAGCGCAGCAGTTCATAACATATCTTTTATCAAAGACCTGAAAGGACGATTATGTTTTGCTCCGGTAAACTTAAAAAGATTATAGCGGTATTTTTGGCATGGGCGTGTATACTTTCGCTCATGCCTCTTTTAAGTGAGAGAGCATTTGCCGCAGAAAGCGGATATATAAGGGTTGGACTTACAGGCTCCTTTGCAAAAGTTCCTTCTGTGACTATACTTAATACGGACCTTAAAATAGGAGTCTGCACCGGAAATACTTTTTATCCTGCAGGCAGCGTAAGAAGTGCAAACGGTATAACTGTTACTCCTGAAACGGGGACATTTGTTGCGTATAAAAGAAGTTTTGATTCCTACAGCAGAGCTGTTACCGAGGCCGCTACCCTTAGCGCAGCGGGAAGCAATAAAGCTTATGCTTGCCTTGCGGGAAAAGGCGCCTGGAAGGTATACGAAGCCAGTAAAACCGGAACCGCTAATGCTTATATGCTAAGAGTAAGTACAGGAAACGGCAGTTTTCTTATAGACGGAGCTGCTATCGGTTCATTTCCTCAATTTGCTGATGCAGGCGGAGGGAACATAAAGCTTTCTTCAAATACAGAATACAGAGGAAGAATAGAAATAGGCAGATACGGCGGGGCTTCTAAGGTAAGCGCTGTAAATGTACTTCCACTTGAAGATTATGTTAAGGGCGTTGTAACCTGTGAGATGCCAAGACTTTGGCCTTTAGAGGCACTTAAAGCCCAGGCGGTTTGTGCTAGAAGCTATGGCCTGTTAACAGGAAAAGAGGGGAGCAGCGGCGGACTTGAAAAAGGTTATAGTATTGGTGATTCTGAAAACTACCAGGTATACAGAGGAGTAAAAGGAGAGTCTGAAGAAGGAAGAAAGGCTGTAGAAGCAACAAGAGGTCAGTATGTGCTTTATAACAACAGAGTTATAAGGACCTACTATTTTTCTACAAGCGGCGGAAGCACGGAAACAGCCGAAGATGTTTGGGGTAAAGGTAAACCTTATTTACAGTCGGTTCCTGATATTTATGAAACAGAGCCGGAAAAACAGCCCTGGGTAGTAACTCTTACGGCAAGTGAGATTGAAAGCAGCCTTTTAAAAAACGGATACAATGTAGGCACCGTTAAGGATATAAAGCCTGCGGTAATTACTATGTCGGGGCATATCTACGGTCTTAAAGTGACCGGAAGTAAAGACACCGTTACTGTAGAAAAGGGAAAGATAAGGTCAGTATTTGGCCTTCCTTCCACAAAGTTTAAAGTGGTTAAATACGGGGAAGTGCCGGATAAAGTAAACGTAAGCGGCGATTCAAAAAGTGATACCGTAAGGATAGGCTCAAGCTATGTCCTTTCCGCAAATGGGAAAGCACAGAAAGCTGACAGCAGCCTTTCTCAGTATATGGTACTTAGCAGCGATAATATTACGGGTTTTGCATCAAAGGCACCTTCAGGCAAAGAGATTTACGAATTTGCAGGAAGCGGATACGGGCATGCTGTAGGGCTTTCACAGTCAGGCGCCAAAGGCATGGCAAAAGCGGGATTTAACTATAAAGATATAATAAGTCATTATTTTAGCGGAAGTGTAGTAAGATGAGAGAATTAGGGAAATACGTAAAAAAATACACGGGAAGGATAAGTCTTGGAGTTTTCTTAAAACTCCTTGCTGCAGGAGCAGAGCTTCTTATACCTTATGTACTTGAGCACCTTATAGACAATGTGGCGCCAAAAGAAAACATAGCAGAGATCGTTCTATATGGTTTTATCATGGTTGTGCTTGCATTTGCCGTAAGAGAGACAAATGTCAGAGCAAACCGCATGGGTGCTTCGGTTTCAAAAGACTGTACCTATGAGATCAGAAGAGATCTATTTGAAAAATCCATGAGTCTATCAGGTAAACAGACAGATGAGGTGGGACTTCCATCCCTTATTTCACGTATGACCTCAGACTCTTACAATATACAGAATTTCTTAAGGGCGGCTCAGGCAATGGGTATCAGAGCCCCGATGCTTCTTCTTGGCGGAATAATCGTAACATTTACCATGGATACGGGGCTTGCGCTTATCCTTGCGATCATGGCACCTGTGCTTATCGCTTTAGTGGTATTTGTCTCATTTAAAGGTATTCCGCTTTACAAAAAAGTACAGAGTAAGGTGGATGATATCGTACGAGTTATGCGTGAAAACATAACCGGTATAAGAGTTGTTAAGGCACTGTCTAAAGAAGATTATGAAAGAAACAGATACAGAAGGGTAAATGATGACCTTACTAAAACTGATATTTTTGCAAGTATTGTTATGTCACTTCCGGGCCCATTAATGCAGCTTTTCCTTAACGGCGGACTTACTCTTGTGGTATATGTTGGCGCGATCCGTGTAAATGCAGGTGTTACAAAGCCCGGTGTTATCCTTGCCTTCCTTACATACTTTAATATGGTGCTTATGGGAGTAATGGGATTAAACCGAATCTTTATGATGATGAGCAGGGCTAATGCGTCTGCAGGAAGAATATTTTCAATAATAAATCTGCCTGAAGATCTTGTTACCATACCTGAAAGTGAGGGCGCAAAGACAGACAGGCAAGGCTATATCATTTTTGATCATGTGGACTATTCCTACAACAAACACGAGGAAGGGGAAAAAGACGAGCTTTCAGGCGAAGACAGACAAAAGACCTTATATGATATAGATTTTGAGATCAAAAAAGGTGGTTCTCTTGGTATCATCGGAGCCACAGGTGCTGGAAAGACAACAATTTTTAACCTTCTTATGAGGTTTTATGATGCAGATAAGGGACATGTATTTGTAGATGGCAAGGATGTCCGCACTTTCGACAAAAAGAAGCTTCATTCCATGTTTGGAAGCGTTTTTCAAAACGACGTTCTTTTAACGGGAAATATTAAAGACAATATCGTATTTGGCAGAGAAGCGGACGATGAAACAGTTATGAATGCTGCCGAAGATGCCAGAGCTTCTGTATTTATCGGAAAATATGACGATAATTTCGATCATGAGGTAACAAAGCTTGGCTCTAACCTTTCGGGAGGCCAGAAGCAAAGAGTCATGATAAGCAGGGCTCTTGCAGGAGATCCTGATATACTGCTTCTTGACGACTCTTCAAGTGCTCTTGATTATAAGACAGACTCAGAGGTTAGAAAAGCCATAAGAGAAAAACATGCAGGAACAACCCTTCTTGTGGTAGCACAGCGAATAAGCTCAATTATGTCGCTTGATGAGATACTTGTCCTTGATGAGGGACATGTAATAGGCCGCGGTACTCACGAGGAGCTTCTTAAAACCTGCAAAGAGTACAAAGAAATCTACGAAACACAGATGGGAGATGAATAGTATGGCGCCAAGACAGACAGTCAGAGTTAAACCTAAAGACACCAAGGGGACACTGCGCCGTATTTTATCCTATCTTGGCGGGTTTAAATATCTTATAGCAATTATACTTATGCTTTGTATCGTAAGCAACCTGCTTTCACTTATGGGACCATCTATGGCAGGAAAAGCCATAAATGCAGCCTCTGCAGGCAAAGGGAAAGTTGATTTTGGTGAGGTAAAATATTACACCGTGCGGATGCTGATCTTTTACCTTACTTCCTCATTTTTAACGATCGTTATCAGCAATCTTATGATCTTTGTCAGCCTTAACGTGGCAAAGAAAATGAGAAATGATGTGTTTGAAAAGCTTATGCTTCTTCCTGTGGGCTTTTTTGATAAAAACGCCACAGGTGATATCATAAGCCGCGTTTCCTACGATATTGACGTGGTTTCTCAAAGCCTTGCATCAGATCTTGTGGCTATACTTACAAGTATGGTAACGGTGGTGGGCTCGCTTACCATGATGATACGTATTTCGCCGCTTCTTTCACTTGTAGAGCTTATAACCATACCTCTTGCTGTGCTTTACACCACAAAAATGCGAAAGATAACACAGCCAAGATACAGCAAGCGTTCTAAAGCCTACGGCGATATGAACGGATATGTGGAAGAGATGTTTACGGGCCAGAAGACCATTATCGCTTATTCTTACGAAGACAAGGTTTCTGAAGGCTTTGATGAGAAAAATAAAGACTCGGCGGACAGATATTATGATGCGGAGTTTTACGGGGCAACCATGGGGCCTACGGTTAACGGTCTTAATAACCTGGGACTTGGCCTTATAGGAATGTTTGGAGCAGTGCTTTACAGCCTTAAGATGATATCTCTTGGCCAGATATCCTCATTTGTGCTTTATTCAAGGAAGTTTTCAGGCCCTATTAATGAGATAGCAAACGTTACAAACGAGATTTATTCGGCTCTTTCAGCAGCCGAGCGTGTATTTAAGCTTCTTGATGAAACAGAAGAAGTAAAAGATACGACAGGCGCAAAAGAACTTAACGATATTAAAGGAAATGTTGAACTTAAGCACGTGGCATTTGGATATGATGAGGGAAGGACGATCATTCATGACCTATCATTTAAAGCAGATGCAGGAAAACTTATAGCTATAGTCGGACCTACCGGAGCCGGAAAAACCACTATTATCAACCTTCTTATGAGATTTTATGATGTGGATAAAGGATCTGTATGTGTAGACGGACCTGACATAAGAGATTACACCAGAAAGTCCCTTAGAAAAGCCTACGCTATGGTACTTCAGGACACATGGGTATTTAACGGTACCATTTTTGATAATATCGCCTACGGCAAAGAAGGAGCTACCATGGATGAGGTGGTAAAAGCCGCAAAAGCTGCGCACATCCACTCTTTTATAATGCAGCTGCCAAAGGGCTATAATACAATAATAGGTGAAGACGGCGGTAATATAAGTAAGGGTCAAAAGCAGCTTCTTACCATAGCAAGAGCAATGCTTTATGACTCTAAGATGCTTATACTTGACGAGGCTACTTCTAACGTAGATACAAGTACAGAGCGTGCTATCCAGTCGGCTATGAGAGAGCTTATGAAAGATAAGACCTGCTTTGTAATAGCACACAGGCTTTCAACCATCAAAAATGCCGACCTTATACTTGTACTTAAAGACGGCGATGTCTGCGAGCAGGGAACTCACGAGAGCCTTATGAAAGCCGGGGGCTTTTACTATAAGCTATATCACGCACAATACGAATAAAAGGACGTTTTTATGAAAATACTGCTTGTTGGGATAAATACAAAGTACATACACAGCAATCCTGCTGTTTATTACCTTCGCGGTTATCTGCTTGATAATGCGGCAGACAAAAAGCTTTATGAAGAGAGTACCGAAATAGCAGAGTATACCATAAATATGGATAAAGCTGCCATTTTACGTGATCTTTACGAAAAAAAGGCGGATGTTTACTGCTTTTCCTGCTATCTTTGGAACATTGAGTTTGTGGATTACGTTACAAGGGAGCTTGCAAAGATAAAACCTTCTGTAAAGATATGGCTTGGAGGCCCGGAGGTCTCTTTTGATGCTGAAAAAAGGCTTAATGAAAAGCCTTATATCACAGGAATTATAAAGGGTGAGGGCGAAAAAAGCTTTAAAAGAGTTGTAGATAATTATCTTCTTGAAGAAGGATCTATTAATGGCATCGTGGCTGAGGCCGACATGGATTTTGATAAGGTTCCCTTCCCATACGAAGACCTTTCTGCTTTTGCAGGAAAAATAGTTTATTACGAAACAAGCAGAGGCTGTCCTTTTAAGTGCGCTTATTGTCTTTCTTCAGTAGACAGGAACGTAAGACTTCGCGATATTGATCTTGTAAGAAGTGAGCTTAAAAAGTTTCTTGATGCAAAGATACCTTTAGTTAAGTTTGTAGACAGAACCTTTAACTGTAACAAGGAACATACAAGGCAGATTCTTGAATTTATAAGAGATAACGATAACGGGATTACTTCATTTCATTTTGAAATTGCTGCTGAACTAATAAGTGATGATGAGATTGAGCTTCTTGGCTCATTAAGACGCGGCCAGGTTCAGCTTGAGATAGGAGTGCAGACGGCAAATAAAGAAACCCTAAAGGCTATTAACAGAAATTCAGATCTTGATAAACTTGCAAGGATCGTAGAAAAGATCAAAGCATATAACAATATGCATATACATCTTGACCTTATTGCGGGGCTTCCTTATGAAGACCTTGATTCTTTTAAGAATTCCTTTAACGTGGTATACGGAATGCGGGGAGACGACCTGCAGCTTGGCTTTTTAAAAGTGCTTAAGGGAGCGCCTATATCTGCTAAGGTAAGTGAGTACGGTCTTGTTTATTCGGACCTTCCGCCTTATGAAGTTTTATCTACCAAATGGCTTTCTTACGGCGATATAATAGAGCTTAAGGAAACCGAAGAGATGCTTGAGGTATATCATAACAGCGGTCAGTTTAAAAATACTGTAAAATATATGGAAAGACAGACGTCTGACTATTATAATATCTATAAAGGACTTGCAGACTATTATAAACTTAAGGGATATGCCGGACTTGCCCACAGCAGATATGAAAGATACAGCATTTTAAGGGACTTTTTGATGGAACGATATCCTGAAGATGAGGAAAAGATAACAGAATATATCCTTATCGATCTTTATCTTAGAGAAAACATTAAAAGCAGACCGGAGTATGGCAAAGCAGGGCTTATACCAAAGGATGAGTATAATGAGTTTTTTAAAAGCGGAAGATTCAGAGAAATATTGCCTGCATACGAAGGATATTCATCTGCTCAGGCGGCAAGAATGGTACATATAGAAAAGCTGTCTGATGGCTATCTTTTATTTGATTATCTTGATAAAGACGTTATAACAGGCGAAGCAAGGACTGTAAACCTATCACATATTTAGTCAGGAGCATTTATGAAGCTTGATTGTAAGTACGCAGGAAAATGCGGAGCATGCAAATATATAAAGGAATCTTATGAAGAGTCGCTAAAAAGTAAGCTTGCTTATGTTCAGGGACTATTAAAGGACTACGTTAAAATAGATGAGATAATTGGTATGGATGATCCTTTTAATTACCGCAATAAAATGCATACAGCATTTGCGGGGGCTAAAGGGAAAAACATAATCTCAGGCATTTTTGAAGAAGGATCACACAAGGTAGTTGCAACTGACTATTGTAAGATAGAAGATGAGGAAAGCGCAAAACTTACGGCTACCATAAAAAAGCTTATGCCGGGCTTTAAGATGACTCCATACGATGAAGACAGACATACGGGCTTTCTTCGCTATACCTTGGTGCGTGTGGGTAAAGTAACAGGGCAGGTTATGCTTGTACTTGTAACAGGTACCAATATGTTCCCGGGGAAAAAGAACTTTGTAAAAGCCATACTTAAAGAGCACCCTGAGATCACCACCATCATCTGGAACATAAATGACCGTGATACAAGTATGGTACTTGGAAAGCGTGAAGAAGTTATCTACGGAAAAGGGTTTATTGTAGACGAGCTTTGCGGAAAGAAGTTTAAGATCTCTGCAAAGTCCTTTTATCAGATAAATCACGAGCAGACAGAAAAGCTTTACGGCAAGGGCATAGAGTATGCGAATCTTACAGGAAAAGAGCGTGTATTTGATGCTTACAGCGGTATAGGTACCATAGGCATTATTGCGGCAAAAGATGCAGGCGAAGTTATAAGCGTAGAGCTTAATAAAGATGCGGTTGCTGATGCTGTAGTTAATGCTAAGCTTAATGACGTAAAAAATATAAAGTTTTATGAAGACGATGCAGGTAAATTTATGACAAAGATGGCAGAAAAGGGCGAAAAGCTTGATGTTCTTTTTATGGATCCGCCTCGAAGCGGAAGCAGCGAAGAGTTTATAAAGGCCATTGGAGTACTTAAGCCAAAGAAGATCGTGTACATATCCTGCGGACCTGAAAGCCTTGCAAGAGACCTTAAGGGCATTACAAAGCTTGGCTATAAATGCGAAAAAGCCGTGGCAGTAGACATGTTTCCATTTACCGAGCATACAGAACTTTGCACATATTTGACAAGATAAATGACTAGAAGTGACAGTCCCTTTGGTTAAAAGGAGTTAGGGGTCACAAAAGGAGATTGAGAAGGTATGGAGTATCTGTTTACTGAGAGAGCACATTTGATGTGCCCTAACATGTGCTTTGGGATAGCAATGCTCGTTAATAAAGCTTTTAATGAAAAATCTATATCTGATACTGTTGAGTTGTTATCTCAGGCTCATCCATTTATCAGAGCCATTCTTGGACGAGAGGAAGAGGGGAACAGATTCTTTTATGATGTGAAAGCTGATTCACAGGCAGAAGTTAAGGTATATTCTATGGATATCCCCGGAATTGAGGCTAATGAGGTTTTGGAGAAATTTGAAAAGATCACCGCAAGGGACTTTGATCTTTTCAAAGAAGGGATGCTTAAGGTCTCTGCCTGGCCATCGGGGGAGAAGACCATCGTTCTAATGGTATTTCATCATCTGCTTACAGACGGACGCGGGGCACTTTATCTTGCAGAAGAATTTGCAGACTGTTATACCTTTGGTAAAGCACCTTCATATTCAGAGGAAAAGCTTATCTCATCCGTATCAGAGTTTCCAAAGGATTCGGGGCTTTCTTTTATCAGTAAAATGCTGGTTGGCAGAGCCAACAGACAGTGGAAAAAGGAAAACAAAGAATTGACCTACGAAGAGTATCATCGTTTTGCAGATGAGTTTCTTAAAGTAGATAAAGTAAAACACGAGCTATTTACAGCGGATAAAACTGAAGCTGAGAATATCGCAGATAGTTGCAAAAAAGAAGGCGTTACAGTAAATGATTTTCTTCTTGCAAAGCTCTTTACCAAAGAGCATACAGAGAGGATCGTCATTGCTGCAGACCTTAGAGATTCCTTAAAATGTTACAACAAAGGGGCTTTGGGCAATTATTCCACAGCATTTTCAATCGAGCTAAAAAACTATGGTGATGATCTTTTTGACGTAGCAAAGCTGGTACATAAGAAGGTTCGAGAAAAATGCGGCAAACCGGCATCGTTATACCTGGTTTTGCAGTGCTACGCGGCTCTTGAGCCGGGGCTTTTGGATGCTGCCATGATGGCAAGCAGAGGTGCGTTTGATAGTAAGGCGGCTGCGTTTATCGGAAAGATGTTTTTTCATCTGGACAAAGCAGAGGGCTATAGCATCACAAATCTCGGAAAAATTGACAGTGACGCCATAGAGGATGCATTTTTCATTCCTCCCGCATCACCAGCTATAAAAAAGACCATGGGAGTTCTCACTTTAAATGGCAGAATGCGGATATGTAGTAGTGAGCGGTAAGATGAAGGGTAGGGACAATCAATTTTGACCATAGGGGAGGCAAAAAGCGATGAGTGACAAATTGAATGAGCAGGAGAAGAAAGTAATAGAGCAGTATTCAGGGTTTCCGGAGTGGAGCAGACTGACCTATACTAAGGCCCATGAAACCGAATTTATAATTACAATGCATTATTTGCATAAATTTTTGGCTTCCGAAGGAAAGATCGCTGATATAGGTGCAGGAGGCGGAGTGTATACAAAGGCCCTGGCAGACGAAGGGTATAATGTTGATGCTGTAGAACTTACGCCTGAATATGTGAATCATATGAAAGAAGAATTTGCAGGGAATGAACATATCAGGGTGTTTGAAGGGAATGCGAAAGACTTACATTTTCTGAATGATAATGAATATGATCTTGTGCTGGTAATGGGGCCAATTTACAGTATGAAGGATTTTGATGATCGGAAACAAGCATGTAAAGAGGCACTTAGAATAGCAAAGCCCGGAGCACCGGTATTTATTGCCTTCTGCCTTCAGGATGCGCCGTTAGTCCATGAGATTTTCATGTCAGAAGATCCGGCTAGTGAAATAACATATATCGGTTATGATAGAGAAACGGCCAGGGTGACTGATAATACAGGTTCTTCCAGACTTCTTGATACAATTAGCGAAGTGGATAAACTCATAGATGCTGTATGCAAAGAAAATGATGTTCAAAAAGTATGCAGATTTGCCCAGGATGGAATTTCACAGTTATTAAGTAAATACGTGAATTCTATGTCTGAGGAATCTTTTAAGGAGTGGATTCAATATCTTATAGCTACCGCAGAGCGAAATGATCTTATGGGCTATTCGGATCATATTGTTCAGGTGCTTAAAAAAGTATGACAAACCAAAGGGTGCTGTCCCTTTTAGTTAAATATAGGGCGATATAGAAACTTAAAGGAGTGTGACCGAAACAATGAGTTTACAGTTTTTAAAGGCAGGAACCTCTGATGCACCTACGTTATGCGGAATATCAAAGCGTGCGTTTGACAGTGATATTCTGGTTGGAGCTACAACACCGGAAGGACCTCCTGGATACATGTCTGTATCGTTTCATACAAAAATGGCAAGACAGGGCCATCTGTATAAACTGGTGGATGAAGGGTTGATCGTGGGCGGAGCATTATTGTTTCCTCAAAATGATGTTTTAAATATCGGGAGAATATTTGTTGCGCCGGAGCATTTCCGAAAAGGCTATGGAATCTTTATCATGCAGGAAACAGAGAAACTGTTTCAAGAAGTAAAAGAATATACCCTTGATACACCTGTTTGGAATGTCAGGACAAATAGTTTTTATTCTAAACTTGGCTACAAGGAGATAAAGCGCGATAAGGAATTTGTATTTTATTCAAAACATCCCGGATAAGAATCTCCCATAATGGGAGATTTTTTATTGGGGGAAACCCATACCTGAGGTATGGGTTGATACCAGAATAATTATATTACAGGTTTATTTACCAGCCCCATAATCTATCTTATAATGTCTTTATCAACATGAAGGAAGATGGTGTTATGGAGACAAATATTGCGGATAATATCAGGACTTTTCGGAAACAGCGAGGACTGACTCAGGAACAGCTGGCGGAGATTCTGGGGGTATCAATCGGCGCTGTCTATAAGTGGGAATCCAAATCATGTCTGCCTGAACTGAGACTTATTATGGAAATGGCAGATTTTTTTGATGTTTCTGTGGATACACTGCTGGGATACCGTATGAAAGACAATCGTATGAACGCTGCAGTGGAACGTCTGTGGAAGGCGAGCAACAATCTGGATTACGATGAGGTTTCTGAGGCAGAAAAGGCAACCTGGAAATACCCATATTCCTTTGATGTGGTGTATGCTGCTGCGCACCTTTACTATACCTTTGGTTCGGCAACAAAAAATAAGGACTGGCTGCGGAGGGCCATTGAACTACTGAATAGTGCACGTCTATTGGTGTCTCAGTGTACAGACTCCAGATTGAATGAAGCCTATATCTGTGGTGAGATCGCTGAAATGTATGAGATGCTTGGAGAAACAGACAAGGCTCTGAAACTGCTGAAAGAGAACAACTCCGGAGCAGTTTTTGATGATATGATCGGAATCATGATGCTTTCTCATGGAGAGAATCTGAAGGAAGCAAATGATTATCTGGAGGATGGATTTCTTCGTACGATAACCAGGCTTATCCAGACA
>JAEEOQ010000063.1 GCA_016284355.1 Lachnospiraceae bacterium | reverse complement strand
CGAGATCAAAGACGGCTGGTTTAAGAGCTTTGTTATAACCCCTGAGGAATTCGGTTTTACAAGATGCAAAAAAGAAGAGCTTGTAGGCGGAACCCCTGAGGAAAACGCCAAGATCACTATCGGCATATTAAAGGGAGATAAGGGACCAAAGAGAGACGCAGTCCTTTTAAATGCAGGCGTATCCTTATATATCGGCGAGAAGGCAGAGAGCATAAAGGAAGGCATAAAACTTGCTGCAGAGATCATCGACTCAGGTAAGGCATTTGAAACCCTTGAAAAATTCATAGCCTTAAGTCAGGAAGAGGAGGCATAAAGCCTATGACTATACTTGATGAACTTGCAGATGCTGCAAGGGAAAGGGTAAGAAAAGCAAAGAGTGTTATTTCCCTTGAAGAAATAAAAATGCAGGCTCTTTTACTTCCTAAGGGCGATTTTGAATTTGAAAAGGCCCTGAAAAAGGATGATATAGCCTTTATCTGCGAATGTAAGAAAGCCTCTCCTTCTAAGGGGCTTATAGCGCCTGATTTTCCCTATCTTAAGATAGCTAAGGAATATGAGGCAGCAGGAGCAGACTGCATTTCGGTACTTACAGAGCCCACAAGGTTCCTTGGAAAAGACGAATATCTTAAGGAAATAGCAGAAAACGTCGGTATTCCCTGCCTTCGCAAGGATTTTACCGTAGATGAGTACATGATCTACGAGGCAAAGGTGCTGGGGGCATCAGCGGTGCTTCTTATTTGCTCCATTCTTTCAAAAGAGCAGCTTAAGGAGTATATGGAAATAAGTGAAAAGCTCGGACTTTCGGCCCTTGTGGAGACACACGATGAAGAGGAAGTAAAGACGGCACTTGCCTGCGGAGCCCGCGTTATCGGGGTAAACAACAGGAACCTTAAGGATTTTAGCGTAGATGTAAACAACAGCAGAAAACTCTTTGAACTTGTGCCAAAGGAAGTAGTATTTGTTGCTGAAAGCGGCATAAAAGACGCGGCCGACGTCAAAGTCTTAAAGGAAATGGGCGCAAATGCGGTACTTGTGGGCGAAACGCTGATGCGAGCGGAGGATAAAAAAGCAAAGCTTTTGGAGTTAAAAGGAAAGCATGACTAAAGTAAAACTTTGCGGGCTAAGAAGAGAAGTTGACATAGACTATGCAAATGAGCTAAAGCCTGACTACATCGGCTTTGTATTTGCAAAAAAGAGCAAAAGGTATGTGGAGCCTGAAGACGCGGCAGCGCTAAAAAAGAGGCTTGACCCAGATATAAAAGCAGTCGGAGTCTTTGTAAATGAGGATGCGGAAAACATTGCAGCCCTTGCAAATGCAGGAACAATAGATGCGGTGCAGCTTCATGGAGGCGAGGATGACACATACATAGCAGGACTTAAGGAACTTACAGATGTCCTCATTATCAAGGCTTTCAAGGTACAGGGATTAGAAGACATCAAAAAAGCAAATGAAAGCAGTGCAGACCTTGTGCTTCTTGATGCGGGAGCAGGAGACGGAGTTACCTTTGACTGGAGCCTGCTGGGCGGCGTGAAAAGGCCTTATTTTCTTGCAGGT
Organism: Lachnospiraceae bacterium; assembly: GCA_016284355.1. Taxonomy (GTDB): domain Bacteria; phylum Bacillota; class Clostridia; order Lachnospirales; family Lachnospiraceae; genus JAEEOQ01. Next base: position 45,820 of record JAEEOQ010000063.1, on the reverse strand, counting down.
GGGCTTGCCCCCAATAATCTTAAGACAGTTGTAGAAAAGATAAGGCCCTACGGAGTTGATGCAAGCTCATCTCTTGAGACTGAAGGCTTTAAGGACAAGGCAAAAATGACCGCATTTGTAAATGCGGCAAGAGGAAAGGAAGTATAAATATGGCAGATAAATTCGGGCGTTTTGGGGTGCACGGCGGAAGATATATTCCGGAAACCCTTATGAACGCTGTGATAGAGCTTGAAGAAAGCTACAACAGATATAAGGATGACCCTGAGTTTAACAGGGAGCTTACAGAGCTTCTTGACGAGTATGCGGGAAGGCCGTCGCGCCTTTACTACGCAGAAAAGCTCACAAGAGAGCTTGGGGGAGCGAAGATCTACCTTAAGAGAGAGGACCTTAATCACACCGGTTCTCACAAGATAAACAACGTACTTGGACAGGCACTTCTTGCAAAGAAGATGGGAAAGACAAGGCTTATAGCAGAAACAGGCGCAGGCCAGCACGGCGTTGCAACCGCTACGGCAGCAGCGCTTCTTGATATGGAGTGCGTGGTGTTTATGGGTAAGGAGGACACAAAGCGCCAGGCGCTTAACGTATACCGAATGAAGCTTCTTGGGGCAACGGTAATACCTGTAACAAGCGGCACCGCAACCCTTAAAGATGCGGTTTCTGAAGCGATGCGCGAGTGGACAAGCAGGATCGATGACACCCATTACTGCCTTGGCTCTGTTATGGGGCCGCATCCATTCCCTACAATAGTAAGAGATTTTCAGGCGGTAATAAGCCGTGAGACAAAGCAGCAGATCCTTGAAAAAGAGGGAAGACTTCCTGATGCGGTAATAGCCTGTGTAGGCGGCGGATCAAACGCCATTGGAAGCTTTTATCATTTTATAGAAGATAAGGAAGTGCGCCTTATTGGCTGCGAGGCAGCAGGAAGGGGAATAGATACCTTTGAGACCGCAGCAACTATTAATACAGGAAGACTTGGCATCTTCCACGGCATGAAGTCATATTTTTGTCAGGATGAGTTTGGCCAGATAGCCCCTGTCTACTCTATCTCAGCAGGCCTTGATTACCCGGGCATCGGGCCTGAGCACGCGAATCTGCATGATACGGGCAGGGCAGAGTACGTAGCCATAACCGATGATGAGGCGGTAAATGCCTTTGAATATCTTTCACGCACAGAGGGAATAATCCCTGCCATAGAGTCAGCTCATGCCGTGGCATACGCAATTAAGCTGGCTCCTACAATGGATAAAGATAAGATAATAGTAGTAACGGTATCAGGCAGAGGCGACAAGGATTGCGCTGCCATCGCAAGATACAGAGGGGAGGATATTTATGAGTAATACAGCAAATGAGCGTATAAAAGGGGCATTTGCAGGCGGTAAAGCCTTTATTCCTTTTATAACCTGCGGAGATCCAAACCTTGGGACAACAAAAAAGCTTGTAAGGGCGGCAGCTAATGCGGGAGCTGACCTTATAGAGCTTGGTATCCCGTTTTCAGATCCGACGGCTGAAGGCCCTGTAATACAGGAAGCAAATATCAGAGCTCTTGCCGCAGGAACCACCACAGACAAGGTTTTTGACCTGGTAAGAGACCTTAGAAAAGACGTTACGATACCCCTTGTATTTATGACCTACGCAAATGTAGTATTTTCATACGGTTCCGAACGTTTCCTTTCAACCTGCAAGGAGATAGGCATAGACGGAGTTATACTTCCCGACGTACCTTTCGAGGAAAAAGGCGAATTTGCAGAAATCTGCAAGAAATACGACGTGGCGCAGATCTCGCTTATAGCACCCACTTCCGAAAACCGCATAGCCATGATCGCAAAAGAGGCAGAGGGCTTCCTTTATATAGTATCAAGCCTCGGCGTTACGGGAACAAGAAGCGAGATAACCACAGACCTTGCTTCTATAGTAAAGGTGGTAAGGGAAAATACTGATATTCCTTGCGCTATAGGCTTTGGTATCTCAAACCCTGCCCAGGCTAAAAAGATGGCTGATATTTCAGACGGGGCCATCGTGGGTTCTGCCATTATGAAGATAATCGGAAAGTACGGAGAGGGCGCAGTTTCTTACGTAAGTGACTACGTTAAAGAAATGAAGGATGCACTACGTTAGTAGAATAAAGATCTCTTTATATCCGGACAGTTATAAATCTTCTTGAAGAGGGATATCTTTTTGATTAAAAAATATGAAAATGGTTGACAAAAAGTCATCTATAATGTTATATTTCTGTGCAGAAAAAGCGACGCTTGGGACTTACATCTTAGCGTCGCTTTTGGTGAAAATGGGACTTATAAGTGGGAGTTAATCCTTTTAGAAGAAACAGGAATGAGAGGTTAATATGTCACAGAGCTTTAACAGAAAAATAGTTCTTGAAGACGGAAAAGTGTTTTACGGCTATGGCTTTGGCGCAGAGAGCGAAAAGCTTGCAGAGCTTGTGTTTAACACATCTATGGTAGGTTATCAGGAGATCATTTCCGATCCGTCTTACACAGATCAGGCAGTCGTTATGACTTATCCGCTTATCGGCAACTACGGCATCAACAACGAAGATTACGAGACAGAGAGACCATCTGTCAGTGCCCTTATTGTCAGGGATTATAACAATTTACCATCGAATTTTAGAAGCAGCGAAACACTTGGTAGCGTCATGAAAAGATATGACATATCAGGTGTTTTTGGCATAGATACGAGAAAACTTGTCCGTATAATAAGAGATTACGGAAGCTGCAAAGTCCTCATTACATCAGCAGATAAGTCTGATGAGGACTGCATGAAGATCTTAAAAGAAAATGAACTCAGGCATGACCAGGTAAGCAGGGTTTCTACCGTAGAGCAGCGTATCTACAGAGCCGCAGAGGAAGGCGCGGTAGAAAACTACAGGGTTGTGGCAATTGATTGCGGTATGAAAAAGAACATCGTAAGAAAGCTTCAGAGACTTGGTTGCAGCGTTTATACCGTGCCTTGGGACATTACGGCAGAAAAGATCCGCGCTCTTGACCCTGACGGAGTCTTTATTTCAAACGGCCCGGGAGACCCGCAGGATGCAGTACCTGTTATAAATGCGGTAAAGGAGCTTAAAGGCGAGTATCCGATATTTGGTATCTGCCTTGGCCACCAGATAATCTCTCTTGCCTACGGTGCAAAGACCTACAAGCTCAAGTTCGGGCACAGAGGTGGAAACCACCCGGTAAAGAACCTCATTACAGATAAAGTTGAGATAACAAGCCAGAACCATTCCTACGCCGTAAATGAGGAAAGCCTTGCAGGAACCGGCCTTAGCGTTACTCATATAAACCTTCTTGATAATACGGTTGAAGGAACAGCCTGCGAAAAAGACCATATTTACAGCGTTCAGTATCACCCTGAGAGTGCTCCTGGACCGCAGGATTCGGCCTACCTTTTTGATAAATTTATTAAGATGATGGAGGAGAGTAAAAATGCCTAAGAGAAAAGATATACACAAGATCCTCGTTATCGGTTCGGGCCCTATCGTCATAGGCCAGGCTGCAGAGTTTGACTATGCGGGAACGCAAGGCTGCCTTGCTCTTAAGGAAGAGGGGTACGAAGTAATCCTTTGCAATTCAAACCCTGCCACCATCATGACAGACAGCCAGGTGGCAGACAGAGTATATATGGAGCCACTTACCCTTGAATTTATCGCAAGGATCGTAAGAATGGAGCGTCCGGATGCAATATTACCTGGACTTGGCGGCCAGACTGGTCTTAACCTTGCAATGCAGCTTGAGAAAAAGGGCGTGCTTGCAGAATGCCAGGTAGAGCTTCTTGGTACAGACAGCAAGAGTATCGAGATGGCGGAAGACCGCGAGCTCTTTAAGGAAATGTGCGAAGAGATCGGCGAGCCTGTGCTTCCTTCACTCATTGCAGAGAGCATGGAAGAAGGACTTTCCGCGGCAGAAAAGATTGGCTACCCGGTAGTTATAAGACCTGCATTTACCCTTGGAGGAACAGGCGGCGGCTTTGCAGATGACGCTAAAGAGTGCGAAGAGATCCTTAGAAATGCACTTGAGCTTTCCCCTGTACATCAGGTACTTGTGGAAAAGAGCGTAAAAGGCTATAAAGAGATAGAGTACGAGGTTATCCGCGATGCAAACGATACCGCTATCGTTATCTGTAACATGGAAAACCTTGACCCTGTAGGTATCCACACAGGAGACTCTATAGTAGTGGCGCCTTCACAGACCCTTACAAATAAGGAGTATCACATGCTGCGTGACAGCGCGCTTAAGATAATAAGAAGACTTGGAATAAAAGGCGGCTGCAACGTACAGTTCGCGCTTGACCCTAAGTCTATGAACTACTACCTTATCGAGGTAAACCCCAGAGTGTCAAGGTCTTCAGCCCTTGCTTCAAAGGCAAGCGGATACCCTATCGCAAGAGTTTCCGCAAAGATCGCTGTGGGTATGCGCCTTGATGAGATCCCTCTTGCAAATACACTTGCATCCTTCGAGCCATCTCTTGACTATGTGGTTACGAAGATGCCAAGATTCCCGTTTGATAAATTTGCAGATGCAAACAACTCACTTGGAACCCAGATGAAGGCTACAGGCGAGACTATGAGCGTTGGCAGAACCTTTGAAGAGAGCCTTCTTAAGGCAATCCGTTCCCTTGAGATCGGACTATTCCATCTTCACAGCAGTAAGTTTGATGAGGAGAGCACCGAAAATCTTTCAGAATACATTAAGAAGGGTACAGATGACCGTATTTACGCCATTGCAGAGCTTATAAGACGCGGTATCAAGAAAACGAAGATAGCAAAAGCCACGGGAATAGACCTTTTCTTCCTTGATAAACTTGCAAATATCGTAGAAGAGGAAAAGAGAGTTTCAGAAGGAAAATCAGACATAAATGTCCTTTTTGAGGCTAAGAAGATGGGCTTTTCAGACAGAGAGATTGCAAGAAGATGGGGCATGAGCGCCCATGAGGTATACGACCTTAGAGTACGCGAGGGAATCATGCCTGTATACAAGATGATCGATACCTGCGCATCAGAGTTTGAAAGCTACATTCCGTATTTTTACTCCACATATGAAGATGAGAACGAGTCTGTTGTAACAGATAAGAAAAAGGTTATCGTACTTGGCAGCGGCCCTATAAGGATCGGCCAGGGCGTGGAGTTTGACTACTCTACCGTACATGCGGTAAAGACCATTAAAGAAGCAGGCTTTGAGGCTATCATCATAAACAACAACCCGGAGACGGTTTCAACAGATTATACAACTTCCGACAAGCTTTATTTTGAGCCGCTTTGCATCGAGGATGTTATGAACATCATAAATATGGAAAAGCCTGACGGTGTTATCGTTTCTCTTGGCGGCCAGACAGCGGTTAACCTTGCTGCGCCTCTTAAAGAATATGGCGTAAAAATAGTGGGAACCGACTGCGAAGCTATCGACAAGGCAGAAGATCGCGACCTTTTTGAAAAGCTCCTTGAAGAGCTTGATATCCCTGAGCCAAAGGGACAGGCTGTAACAGATATCGAGGCAGGCGTTAAGGCGGCAGAAGAGATCGGCTACCCTGTACTTGTAAGACCAAGCTTCGTACTTGGCGGAAGGGCAATGCAGATAGTTTCAAAGGAAAAAGACATGAGAAACTATCTTAGAACGGCCGTAGAAGTAGACGTAGATAAGCCTGTACTTGTAGATAAATACATTCAGGGTAAGGAAGTAGAGGTTGACGCCATCTGCGACGGAACCGATGTATTTATACCGGGTATCATGGAGCTTATCGAGCGTACCGGCGTGCACTCAGGCGATTCCATGAGCGTTTATCCGCCGTTTAGCATCTCAGAAAAAGTAAAAGAGACCATAAAAGATTACACCAAGCGCCTCGGCCTTGGAATCGGCATTATCGGACTTTTCAACATTCAGTTTATAGTAGATAAAGATGACAACGTGTTTATCATCGAGGTAAATCCAAGATCATCCCGTACCGTGCCTTTCCTTTCAAAGGCTACGGGCTACCAGCTTGCAGATATCGCAACCAAGGTTATCCTTGGAATTAGCCTTAAGGAGCAGGGCGTGGCAGAAGGACAGGGAAGAACAGACAGGTACTACGTAAAAGCACCTGCATTCTCATTCTCAAAGCTTCGCGGAATGGATGCGTACCTTTCTCCAGAGATGAAGTCTACAGGTGAGGCTATCGGATACGATGAAAAGCTTCCAAGAGCCCTTTATAAGGCACTCGTGGCATCCGGACTTAAACTTGCAAACCACGGAACCATCATTGTTTCTCTTGCTGATGAGGACAAGGAAGAGGGATATCCTCTTGTAAAGAGGTTCTACGACATGGGCTTTAACATTGAAGCTACAGCTCTTACAGGCGAGTTCATGAAGCAGCGCGGCATTAGGACAAGGATCAGAAAGAAGATCTCGGAAGGTTCGGACGAGATACTTGAATCCATAAGAAGCGGCTATGTAAAATATGTTATCAACACAAGAGCCATTCTTTCAGGGGTTCACTTTGAAGACGGCGAGGCCATAAGACGTTGCGCAACAGAAAACAACATTACGCTTTTCACTTCACTTGATACTGTAAGAGTACTTCTTGATGTACTTGAAGAGCAGACACTTAAGGTAACACAGATTTTCTAAATAAATGCCCCGGGAAAGCACCCCGGGGTAAGCTCTTTTGAAAGGAAACATATATGTATAACGACGATAAGTTACACGAAGAATGCGGCGTGTTCGGAGCCTGGTATACCGCAGGCAATCAGGCAGCAGAGGACATCTACTACGGCCTTATGGCGCTACAACACCGCGGCCAGGAGTCCGCAGGAATAGCGGTCTGCGACACAGTGGGGGAGAGAGGAAACCTTTGCCTTCGCAAAGATATGGGCCTTGTAAGCGAGGTTTTCCGCGGAGAAGACCTTGAGGGACTTAAGGGAAATATCGGCGTAGGCCATGTAAGATATTCAACTACCGGCGCATCAAATATTGAAAACGCCCAGCCTCTTGCTTTTTATTACCTTAAGGGCACCCTTGCTCTTGTACATAACGGCAATATAGTAAATGCGGGCGAGCTTAGAAAAGACCTTTTTAATGAGGGAACAGTGCTAAGGGGAACCACAGACTCTGAGGTACTTACCTGTATTATCGCAAAAGAGCGGGCTAAATCAGGTTCTATAGAAGAAGCTATAAAGAAAACCACAGCGTATCTTAAGGGCGGCTATGCAATTATCGTAATGAGTCCCAGAAAACTTATCGCTATGCGTGATCCTTTGGGGCTTAAACCGCTTTGCCTTGGCAAAAATGAAAAGGGATATGTTATCGCATCAGAAAGCTGCGCTCTTACCGCTGCCGGAGCGAAATTTTTAAGAGATGTGGAGCCGGGCGAGATCATAACCATATCAAAGAACGGCCTTGTATCAGATAAAGAGCTTTGCGGCGGAACCCATGCCCACTGCGTATTTGAATATATCTATTTTTCAAGACTTGATTCAAAGCTTGACGGAAGAGCGGTTTATGATGCCAGATTTAAATCGGGAATGCTTCTTGCAAGAGAATACCCTGTTGAAGCAGATATAGTAACAGGCGTACCTGAAAGCGGACTTACCGCGGCAGCAGGATACGCAAAAGAAGCGGGTATCCCATTTGTACAGGTATTTAATAAGAACAGCTACGTAGGCAGAACCTTTATAAAGCCTACCCAGAAAGAACGTGAAAACGCGGTACACGTAAAGCTTAGCGTAATAGAGAGTACCGTAAAAGATAAAAATGTGGTAATAATCGACGATTCCATCGTAAGAGGAACCACTATTGCAGGGCTTATAAAAAGACTTAAGGAAGCAGGTGCAAAGGCAGTGCACGTGCGTATCAGTTCTCCGCCGTTCCTTTATCCATGTTATTACGGAACCGACGTACCCGATAACAGCAGCCTTATAGCAAACAACATGGATATCGAAGAGATAAGAACAAGGATCGGAGCCGATTCTCTTGGCTACCTAACCTTAGAGCACCTTTCTGAGATGACAGACGGCCTGCCGCTATGCAAGGCCTGCTTTGACGGAAAATATCCGGTGTTGTAAAAATGAAGCGGATGAGCATAAAAAACTCATCCGCTTATCTTATTTCTTCCATTATCTTCTCAGGTGAAAGGCCTTTGCTGCTTAGTTCCATTATGTGTTTTAAGATTGGAACCGAATGATCGTAAAAAGCCTTATAGGCTTCGCAAAGCACATTTTTGCCGTCGACTCTGTCTTTAAGGCAGCCACCGTTGCAAAGATTTAGATATGGGCACTTTTTACAATCATCACAAATGAAGTCTCTTTTTGAAAGCCCGAAGCTTATCTGCTTATCGCTCTCTACCAGCGCTTTAAGGGTCGAATCCTTTAGATAACCAAGTCTATGCTCGTTGTCCACAAAGTGATCGCAGGAATAGATGCCGCCGTCTTCCTCTGCAATGAGGGCGGCGCCGCAGGTTGGGCTGAGTGTACACAAACTGCTTTGCCCGCCGGCAAGCTGTTTTGCAGTCTCTGCAAAAAGCTGCACATCAAGCTTTCCTAGGTCATGTGCTACCCACTCATCAAATACAGCATTTAAAAAAGTGCCATATTCCGCTGGCTTTACGGAATCTTCCGTGTAGGTATCATTTACCCGGTTTAAGATCGGAATAAACTGTATCCACCCGGAGCCAAGAGCTTTAAGGGAGTTATACACTCCTACAGGGTCTTTGGCGGTAACGGAGTTGACAGTGCAGAGAAGATCGTAGTTTATGCTATATTTTCGCAAAAGCGCTACGTTCTTTGCTATCTTTTCGTACGTATCGTTTCCGGATACATCTTTCCTGTTTGAATCGTGAGTTTCTTTGCCGCCGTCTACCGAAAGACCCACATCAAACTTTGCCTTTGCTAAAAATGCGCACCATTTCTCATCAAGTGCCAGGCCGTTTGTCTGAAGGTTGTTCCAGACCTGCCAGCCTTTTGGCAGGTATTTTAGCTCAAACTCAACCGCCCTCTTATAAAAATCAAGGCCGGCAAGCGTCGGCTCCCCGCCGTGCCATACAAAGGACACCACAGGACCGTCGCTTGCCGCGATAGTTTCTTTTATTATTTTTTCAAGAAGCCCGTAGCTCATGACCTTTTGCTTTTCGTGGGTTGAAAACTGCCCTTTTTCAAGGTAGTAGCAGTATTTGCACCGCATGTTGCAAACAGAGCCGATAGGCTTTACCATAACTACAAATTGCATCTAAAAGCTATCCTTTTAAGTGTTTTTCAAGGAATGCAAAGCATTTATTAAGAGAATCCATAGCCTGCTCCTGGCGGTATAACGGCCTGTCGTAATACCATATTCCATGGCCCGCGCCGTCGTAGCGATAAAACTCATAGTCCTTGCCAAGTTCTTTAAGCCTTGCCTCAAGCTTGTCTACATCTTCAGGAGTTGGACTCTTGTCTTCATTTCCAAAGATTCCAAGAAGCGGACAGCTAAGGTTTTCTGCATAATCTATAGGAGCAACAGGTCTCTTTTCGTTAAGATCCTTTTCGTCGCAGACAACTCCGCCGCCCCAGCAATCTACTGCAGCATCAACACCGTCAAGAGTGCAGGCTGCAAGGAATGTATGTCTTCCGCCTGAGCACATACCGATAACACCGACTTTTCCGTTGGAATTTGCCTGGTTGTGAAGGAAATCAAGCGCCCCTTGCGTATCTTCCATAACGCTTGAATCGTACTGACCGCCGGACTCCCACATTCTTTTACTTACTTCAGGAGCTGTGCCGTAGCCAAAGCTCTGGTAAATGTCAGGACATACAACCGCATAGCCGTGCTCAGAAAAACGTCTGCAGGTCTCTCTGCAGTACTCATCCCAGCCCGGCATATGAGGAATAAGAACAAGTCCCGGATATTTGCCTTCCCCGATAGGTCTTGAGTAGTACGCGTGGACATACTCGCCGTCATGTCCTTTGATGCTGATGGTCTCAGCGATCATACCACAGTAATCTTTCGTATTAAACGAATTCCACATTGTAAACCCTTCTTTCTATATATTGTTTTGCCCTTTAATCTTAGCATTTTAGAGGATTCTTTGCAATAGAAGGAATGAGCCATGGGGCCGGGGGTTAGGGCTCACTTTTTTCTCCTTGACATATAGAAAAAACGTAGTATAATAAACAAAGGATTAGATGATAAACAAATATTTAGGAAAGGATACGGATATGACAGAGAGAGAATCCGAGATATTTGAGTGGATAAAGGAAAATCCCCTTATCAGTCAGCAGGAAATAGCTGACAGAGCGGGCATCACCAGATCTTCCGTGGCTGTGCACATATCAAACCTTATGAAAAAAGGTATGATAAAAGGTAAGGGCTACGTTCTTTCTGAGCAGAACTACATTACTGTAGTAGGCGCTGTAAACGTTGATATAAGCGGAACGCCGGGAGAGGCTCTTCGTATGAGCGATTCAAACCCGGGAAAGATGAATATTTCCTTTGGCGGAGTTGGAAGAAATATCGCAGAGAACCTTGCAAGGCTTGGCGCAAACGTCAGCCTTATAACAGCTCTTGGCGATGACTTTTACGAAGAAGAGATCGAAAAGCACCTTCGCGGGCTTCAGATAGACGTTAGCCACTCACTTCGCGTAAAGGACCAGGCCACAAGCACTTATCTTTGCATCAACAACGCAGAGGGCGATATGGCAGTTGCCATAAGCGATATGGACATCTACGAAAAGCTTACACCTGAGTTTCTTGATGCCAAGATCAACTTCATCAACAGAGGAATGCTTCTTGTAATAGACGGAAATATTCCAAAAGAGAGCATAGACCATCTTCTTAAGAAGGTAACGGTTCCTGTTGTGGCAGAGCCTGTATCTATCGCAAAGGCTATGCGTTTTGCAGACAGCCTTGATAAGATAACATACTTTAAACCAAACAGATTTGAGCTTGGCGCTCTTACGGGAGTAGATGTAAACAGCAACGCAGGTTTAAAGAAAGCAGCCGAGACTCTTATAAACAGGGGCGTTGAAAACCTTATCGTTTCACTTGGTGAAGAGGGCATCTTTATTGCAAATAAAGAAAAAAGCGAGAAACTTCCTGCATTTGCCTGCAAAGAGGTTAACACCACAGGCTGCGGAGATTCCCTTATAGCAGCACTTGCATTTGCGGCATCTGAAGGAAAGAGCCTTAAAGAGGCAGCAGAATACGGCCTTGCAGCCGCGTCAATCTGTATTGAACATGACGGAGCAATTAGCCCGGACATGCTTTTAGACAATATATTGTATAGGATCAAAAATAACAAATAGAAAAACGGAGGATTTATCATGGATCTTACAAAGTATTTAGCAGTATCTGAAGAAGTAAAGGCAGCACTTGCAGAAGGAAAGCCGGTAGTAGCTCTTGAGTCTACCATCATTTCCCACGGAATGCCTTACCCAAAGAACGTTGAGACAGCTCTTGAAGTAGAGAAGATCGTTCGTGAGAACGGTGCAATACCTGCAACAATCGCTATCATTGGCGGAAAGCTTACAGTAGGTATAAGCAAAGAGCAGATAGAGTATCTTGGAAAGAAAGGACTTGCAGTACCTAAGGCCAGCAGAAGAGACCTTCCGGTTCTTCTCGCAAAGGGCAGCGACGGCGCTACAACAGTTGCGACAACAATGATCGCAGCTGCACTTGCAGGCGTTAAAGTATTTGGTACAGGCGGAATCGGCGGAGTACACAGAGGCGCTGAGACAACCATGGATATCAGTGCAGACCTTGAAGAGCTTGCTATGACACCTGTTTGCGTAGTATGTGCAGGTTGCAAGTCAATCCTTGATATCGGTCTTACCTTAGAGTACCTTGAGACAAAGGGTGTAACTGTTATCGGATACGGTACAGAGAAGATGCCTGCTTTCTATACAACAGACAGCGGATTTAAGGTAGATTACAGACTTGATACACCAAAGGAGATCGCTGAGGCTATCAAGGTTAAAGAGACAGTTGGTCTTAAGGGCGGAATGATCGTTGGTAACCCAATCCCGGCTGAGTATTCAATGGATCCTGATTACATCAATGCAAATATCGATGCAGCTATCAAAGAAGCAAACGAGCTTGGAATCAAGGGTAAGGAGATCACTCCATTCCTTCTTGACAAGATCCAGAAGCTTACAGGCGGAAAGAGCCTTGAAGCAAACATCAGACTCGTATACAACAATGTTGCAGTAGCAGCAAAGATCGCATCTGAGCTTTCAAAGCTTAATTAGTTTTTGATAAATAGGCAAATAGCCAAAAGGGACAGACCCCGATGGTTGAAGCATGCGCTTTAACCATCGGGGTCTGTCCCTTTTGGCTATTTGCCGTTTGTATTAAACTTCTGTTGTCTGGCTTGTAGCTTCGCCCGGAATATAAACCTGATCTTTGATCGACTCATAGAAGTTTGCCGTTGCAGCATACTTCCAAGGGGTGATCCAAAGCTGAAGGATACCGAGTGTAAAGATTGAAAGGATATCCCAACCGATAAAGCTTAATAATAAGCAGAAGAGATTCCATTTCTTACCTGCCATAAGCTCTGTTGAAAGAGCAAGTGCCTCGCCGCCGGTGATACCAGGGTGATCTGCTAAAATGTAAGGAGCCATAGAGTAGCCAAATCCCTTTATAATACCAGGGATCACGAAAAGAAGTGACCAAAGCCAGGTAAAGAGAAGTGTCTTTACGTAAACTCCAATGGTTGCTGTAAACTCAACAGCAGAAAAGCCTGAGAAAAGGTCTGAAAACTGGAGGGTTCCACGTCTGAAAAGGTTTACAAACGTGATGCTGATACCTACATAAAAGGCGCCTCCAAGAATAATAAGTCCTGCGAATGTTGAAGAAAGGGCACCGGTTATAATAGCAAAAACTACGGTGATCCCAATCGCAAGACCCCAGCTGCCTCTAAGTGCTTCTCTTGCTTCAAGACGGTATTCTGATGCTGTTTTCATAATTTTTATTACCTCAACTTTCATAAATAGAATATAAAAATACCTACACTGTAATTCTAACACAGTAAAGCACTAACGTAAACGATATAGTTACAACATTAATCATTTTTTAATCTAAAAATGCCCAAAAGTGAAAAACAAGGCACCCTTTTGAAAAAGGAGGCATTTAAAAACTGCGGTCTCTTTGCTATGATTTTATTAGTCGCTAATGAGACAGACAGAAATTAAGGAGGATTAAGAAATGAGAAATTACGTATGTAACAACACAGATACCGTAGTTAATACCCCTAAGGGAAAGATCAGAGGCTTTAAGCTTGACGGTATTTATAATTTTGAAGGCATTAAATATGCCAACGCAAAAAGATGGCAGATGCCTGAAGAGGTTCCTGCATGGGAAGGAATAAAGGATGCCCTTGCTTACGGCTATGTTTGTCCTCTCCAGAACCAGGACAACCCTACAAACGAGCAGCTTGTGCCGCACAGATACTGGCCGCAGGATGAGAATTGCCAGTCTCTTAACATCTGGACAAAGCAGATCAATACAGACGCTAAAAAGCCGGTACTCGTATGGTTCCACGGCGGCGGATTTGCAGCAGGTTCATCAATCGAGCAGGTAGCATACGACGGACAGGCAATGTGTGAGAACGGCGATGTTGTAGTAGTTACCGTAAACCACAGACTTAATATTTTAGGTTATTTTGATATGTCTCCATTTGGAGAGAAATACAAGAACTCCGGAAATGTGGGAACAGCCGACATGGTTGCCTCACTTCAGTGGGTACATGACAATATTGCAGCCTTCGGCGGAGACCCTGAAAATGTTACCATTTTCGGACAGTCAGGCGGCGGTGCTAAGGTTTGGGTTCTTATGAACACACCTGCAGCAGACGGTCTTTTCCAGAAGGGTGTAGTACAGAGTGGACTTCTTGATGTTCAGGGAAGAAGATTCTTTGATGTGGCACCGGGAGATGGAAAAGAGATCGTTCTTGCAGTACTTAAGGAGCTTGGCCTTACAGAATCAGACGTAGATAAGCTTGAGACCATGCCATACCGCGATCTTGCAGCTGCATATGGAAAGGTAATGATGCCTCTTGCTATGCAGGGCAAATATGTAGGCGGAAACCCGCAGCCGGGCGAATATTACAAGGGCGATCCAAGAAGCGTAGGCTTTACAGATCATGCAAAGACCATTCCTGTTATGATCGGAACAGTATTTGGTGAGTTTGCATTCGGACCAACACAGCCCGGCAGACACACTATGAGCGATGAGGAAGCAACAAAGATCATTAGAGATAAATTTGGCGATGCAACAGACGAGATGATCCCTCTTTACAAGAAGGCATATCCTGATAAGCCGCTTGTAGACCTTGCAGTACTTGATTCATGGTTCAGACTTCCTTCAATGGATTTCATCGACAAGAAGTCATATCACCATGAGGCACCTACATACTCATACCTTTTTGCGTATGAGTTCCCATATGAAGAGGGCAAGCCTGCATGGCACTGCTCTGAGATTCCTTTCGTATTCCACAATACAGATCTTGTACCTGTATGCTGTAAGGAAGGCGTTTCAGACAAGCTTGAGGCAAATGTATTTGGCGCATGGATCAGTTTTGCAAAGACCGGAAAGCCGGGACACGCAGGACTTCCTGACTGGCCTGCATGCGTAGACGGTGATGAAGCAACCATGATCTTCGACGAGAAGTGTGAAGTTCGCCACAACCATGACCACGCACTTATCCCACTTGTAGATAAGAATGCAAAGCCATTTGAATTTGGAAAGCAGAAGATAGAGCACTAAAAAGGCAGTGATATCAAGGTTTAGAGGCACTTGACTTAAAAAACGGGGCATTTTGCCCCGTTTTTGATTTATATTTCGGGGCATTTTGCCCCGTTTTGCATTTAAATTTCGGGGCAAAATGTTGAAATGTGCAAAGCAATGAGTTATAATATCCTTGTAAACAGGCGGGTTTAGTCATATGGCACTGAAACGAGGGTAACTATGTATAGAAAATGTGAGAGTAAAATACAAAATTGGATAGAAAGCAGTAAAAAGGCACTGCTTATTTATGGAGCAAGGCAGGTTGGAAAAACATATCTGATAAGGGAGACTTTGAAAAAAAACGGAATTTCCTACTGCGAGTATAACCTTATAGAGAGAACCGACATTTTAAATAAACTGCAGTCTATCGAAAATGCAGCAGATATTTCAAAAACACTTGCCCTTTATTCAGAAAGCCCTCTTACGGAAAGTGAGTCAGTAATATTTCTTGACGAGATACAGGCTTATCCTGACATAGTGACGAAGATCAAATTTCTTGTGGATGAAGGGAAATATAGGTATATCTTGAGCGGCTCTAACCTTGGGGTAGAGCTTAAAGGAATCACTTCGGTTCCTGTTGGTTATATGGAATCATTTCAGATGAAGCCTATGGATTTTGAGGAATTTGCGCTGGCAGCAGGTGTCAGTGAGAACTATATATCTCATATGAGAGAATGTTTTAACGAGGAGAAAGCGCTGGATGATATAGTCCACGATAAGCTTACGAGAGCGTTTTATTACTATCTTGTGGTGGGCGGGATGCCGGCAGTTGTGGATGTGTACTGCAAGTCAAGCAGTCTGTCTCTTATTTATAATGAACAGAGCAACATTATAAACCAATACAAGGGTGACTTTACAAAATACGAGCAGGAAAATAAAAGACTGAAGATCATATCGGTATACGACAATATTCCGTCCCAGCTAAATAAGCAAAACAGAAGGTTTTCCTTTACTATGCTTAATAAAGAGCTGAAATTTGATCGTTACGAAGAAAGCTTTTTATGGCTAAAAGACGCATCTGTGGCCATTCCAACTTATATAGTGGATGACGTAAAAAGCCCCCTTAAAATGTCAAAAGAGACCAACGTTTTTAAACTGTTCTTAAGTGATGTGGGGTTACTTACAAGTTGTTATCCGGATGCTGTAAGAAAAGAAATACTTGATATGAATCCTGAAAAGGAGATTAACTGTGGGGCCTTATTTGAAAACTATGTAGCAGAGGAGATAGCTGCTGCCGGAATTGATCCGTATTACTTTAAAAAGCAGGCTGTTGGCGAGGTTGATTTCATTATTGAAAAAGATGGTAAAGTGCTGCCACTTGAAGTAAAATCGGGAAGCGATTATAAAAAACATGCGGCGCTCAACCACCTTATGGAAAATAAGAAACTTAATAAAGCATATGTACTATCTGTAAATAATGTAGAAAAAAGCGATGCCATCACTTATCTTCCAATCTATATGACAGGTGTACTTTGTGAAAAGACGGATGTTGGGCTTGAAGATAAGATAGCACCGCTGTAAAAACTGAAGGTGATATGATGATAATTAACTTAATAAATAAAGACACGGTGACTTCGACAAATACGGTGTTAAAGGAAATGGCAGAAAGCGGAGCGGCGGAAGGGACGGTAGTTGCTGCCAAAATGCAGACCGCAGGCAAAGGCCGTCTTGGAAGGAGCTTTTTTTCGCCGGATTCCGGCAGTATTTATATGAGTATTCTTGTAAGGCCGAGATTTGACCCGGATAAGGCGACGCTTCTTACTACGGCTGCAGCTGTGGCGGTAGCCTTTGCGGTAGAGGAAGTAACAGGCAAAGAAGCAGGTATCAAGTGGGTAAATGACATCTATTTTAACGATAAAAAAGTATGCGGAATCCTTACAGAAGGACAGATAAACCCTGAGAGCGGCGCCATTGAATATGCTATAGTCGGGATCGGCATAAATCTTTATGACCCGGAGGGTGGTTTTCCTGCAGAGCTTCCAAATGCGGGCTCAGTATTTGGGAGAGTTAATGCAGATGATGCGATCAGGCAGCGTGTCATAGATAAGGTACTTGAAGTGTTTGACAGATACTATGCGCAGCTTCCTTTTCCGGCCTTCCTTTCCGAATACAAAAATCGCTCTTTCCTTATAGGAAAAAGAGTATTGGTACATAAAAATATTAAGCTTCATCCCGAAAAAGATAACGAGGCAATCCCTGCAATTGTGCTTGATGTGGATGAAAAACTGCGCCTTGTGGTAAGGTATGATGACGGAAAAACGGAAGGCCTTTCAACAGGTGAGGTATCGGTGGTTATTGCAGATAATATGTGATATAATCGAGTTATATTTTTTAAAGGGGGATTTAGGTATGAACGAAAAGAAGAAGATCAATGTGGCTTTTTGCCTTAATACAGCGCTGTTTGTTGCGGTGCTGTTTTCGGTTGCGTGGATGATGAGCGGTATTAAACTTGCAAAACATTCAAGCTTGTCTGCGGCAAGGCTTGCAAGCCTTAAGTATTACACGGTTGATTCAAATATTCTTATGGGATTAGCCGCTTTACTAATGCTTATCTGTGACCTTAGAGTTTTGCGCGGAAAAGCGCAGGGCATACCTGTATTTGCAAAGGTTATTAAGCTTATGGGTACAGTTGGCGTTACCCTTACCATGCTGGTAACTATCTTTTTCCTTGCACCTACAGCGCAGTACAACTGGCTCTCACTCTTTACCGACAGCAATTTCTTTATGCATCTTCTTAATCCGGTTTTAGCACTTGTGGTTTTTCTTGGCTTTGAAAGAACAAAGGATATAAATTTTAAACACACCTTTACAGGAATGATCACGATGCCGATCTACGGCGTTTTTTACATAACAAATGCAGTTATGCATTCAGAAAACGGTATGGTACCTGCGGTACATGACTGGTACGGTTTTCTGGTGGCCGGTGTCTGGAGCGCAGTGATCGTGTTGCCGCTTGTAACAGTTATAACCTACATAATAAGCCTTGTACTATGGAAGCTTAACAGATTAAAACAGTAAAATTGATATAAAATAGTCCTTTTAACAGTGCTTTGCGTCAGATAGTTCCGCGAAGCACTGTTTTTGGTTTAACCTTTATGCTCTTAGCAGGCTTGCCGTTAAGCTCGTCGGTAAGAAGGGAAAGGCATTTTCCTGCCATTTCCTCAAGAGGAATGTCGATGGTGGAAAGTCCCGGCCCTATGTATTCGTCCATCTGAACAAGACCGTTTCCTATGGAAAGAAGTTTAACTTCCTGCGGAACCTTTATATTGTTTTTATAAGCATAGTTAAGGATGCCAAGGGCTATCATATCACTTGGCGTATAAATTGCGTCAGTTTTTTTAAAATCAATCTTTTCGCATACATTGTAGCCGCCTTCGGCGTTGTTTGTCTCTGAATAAACCGTGGCAAGATGGGCTTTTCCAAGAAGCTCGGTAAGTTTCCGGTCTCGCACCGCCATACCCGGAAATGCGTGTGGTACGTCAACTACCGTTACACGTTTGCAGTCTTTAAGAACTGAGTAAGAAGCCTTAGCGATCTCCGCATCGTCAATATAAACTCCGCCGTAATTTTCTGCTTTTCTGTTGTAAAGAACTATAGGGATAAGCGGATCAAGGCCTTTTAAAAACTCCATGTCCGCTGCGCCGGCATTTGCAATTATGGCGGCATGAAAATCAGCGACAGAAGCAAGGGCTGTTTCGTGGCTTAGCTCATCATTTTTATATGGGATTATCTCAATCTTGAAGTTAAGTTTCTTTTTTGTTATCTCTGCCTGCAAACCTTTAAGGAATCTTGCAAGCATAATATCTCTGTAGTCAAGCGTCCAAAAAAGAGCTATAACGCGCTCGGGGCTCCCGCCCTTAAGCTTACCTGCAGATATGTTTGGAATATAGCCAAGTTTTTTCATAGCTGCCCTGACTGCATTTTGAGTAGCATCAGAGATCTTTCTTTCCGCGCATTTTCCATTTAATATAATAGAAACCGTGCTTGGTGAAACACCGGCTTCCTTTGCTACATCTTTGATCGTTATCATAATGATTCCCCTTTAAGTAAAAGTCTATCTATAGAGGATTTTAGCAAAAATAATAACGCCTTTCAAGAAACATTCCTTCATAAAGCCAAGAGAACAATGTCAAAAAAAGTCAATTTAATGGTCATAAACAACAATTATATCTCCGCCGGTGTTATGTTACCATAGCTTTGACAGGGGGACCTGATCAAATAATAAAGGAGACAGACAGGATGAAAAAGTATTTAAGAATGATCGCAATGTTAACAGTTTTTGCACTGTTCATGGGAGCTTTTAGTTTCCCTGCAGGTGCAAGCGCAGCAGGCAAGGCTAAAAAGTACCTTGTTCTTGTTGAAAAGAAAGAGGGCAGCTATACTGCTCTTGACGGTGTAGCGTTAGTAAAGAGCGGTAAGCTCACTGTTGACGCAGCAAAGGTTGCAAAGGCACTTGGCGTTAAGGCAACAAAGAAGGGCCAGGTTGCAGCAAACGCATTTAAGAAAGATGCAAAGTATACCTACATCAACACAAATGCAAGTACAGCTGCTGCATACAAGAAGCTTGGCTATGCAGGCGTGGTTATTTACAGCAAAGTGGCTGCAAGATACGACGTTCCTGCGCTTACAGCAGTTAAGAACCTTGATGATATCGCTGAGGATCAGCCGCTTACATTTTATGTAGTTCGCCATGGTCAGACTTTCTTTAACACAAAGGAAATCGCCCAGGGCTGGACAGATTCACCTCTTACAGATAAGGGCGTAACACAGGCTCAGAACTTTGGTCTTGGTCTTAAGGATGCCGGAATCAAGTTTACAGCAGCATACTGCTCTACAAGTGAGCGTTCTGTTGATACAACAGAAAATGCTCTTACATACAGCGGAAATGCTATCGAGGCTAAGCACTGCAAGGATCTTCGTGAGATGAACTACGGAACCCTTGAAGGCGGCCCGGGATCAGCACTTTTCATGAAAGAGGATGGTTCATTTGATGCAAGCAGATTTGCAACGGGATGGACCGACGTAGAAGGCGAGAGCTGGGATCAGCTTGGACAAAGAGCTGTAGGCGTACTTAAGCAGGCAGTAGAAGAGAACAAGAAGCTTGGCGGTAATATCCTTATTTCAACACACGGTATGACTGTTATGGCTATCTGCATGCAGCTTGATCCGGAAGGATGGCAGGCAGAGAGCTCAAAAGAAGGCTTTGGCGGAATCGGAAACTGTGCAGTAACAGTATTTGAGTACAAAGACGGAAAATTCACAATGAAATCCTTCAATGATGAGTCTTTCAGAGACAACGGTGAGAAATTAAGATAATATGTGAAAAAATAACATTATAAATCCCTGTAAAAAGGAGCCCTTTTATAGTAAACTATATGAGGACTTCTTTTTACTTAAAATAATATGGTCAGGAGCGATATAAATGTTTATCCAGTTAACACCTAAGGAGATTTTTTACAAAGAATATACCGGGGTAAAAGATAAGGGAGAAGCGGCGATAAGAAATCTTATAGACTCTTATCCGAAGGGCTTTTTTGAAAGAAACCTGCTGGTAATCCCGGAGGTTCCGGGGCTTAACAGCATAACGTTTTTTCCTGAAAGTGTCTATTTTCCAAAGGAAGGATGCAAGGAAAGCGTAAGGGTATTGCGTCACGACAGGTATCAGCCGGCGGTAGATCACGCCCATGAGTCTTTTGAGATCGCTTATGTACTTAGCGGCAGCTGTGACGAGTGGATAATGGGGGAAAAGCATGAGTTTAAAGAGGGAGACCTGTGGATACTTGCGCCAAACACCATGCACCGAATGTATATAGATAACGACGATGGAATAGTACTTACCTGTATTTTAAAGAAGAAAACCTTTGAAGATGTATTTGCGGAAATGTTAAGGCGCGATAACATTCTTACGGAATTCTTTCTTTCGGGTATTTATTCCGGCGCCGCCAATGCATATATAATCTTTCCTACCAAAAAGGACATTACCGTATCGGGAAACATATATCACCTTTACAGAGAAGGAATAGAGAAAAGAGAGTACTATGAAGAGATCCAGACTACGCTTTTTATCTCGACGATGATGCATATAATGCGAGAATACGGTAAAAAAGCCATAATGCCGGATTTTAAATCAAAAAATGATGTGACGGATTACGCCATTATAAGATACATAAAGGAACACTACGCTAAGGTTACCTTAAATGAGGTGGCAAATAAGTTTCACTACTCTGTCAGCTATGTAAGCCGCCTTATACCAAAACTTACAGGCATGACGTTTAAAGAGATACAGCAAAAACTTCGTATGGAAAAGGCGTGCAGCCTTATGAAATATACAGATTGCCCGGTTGCGGAGATTTCGGAGCGGGTAGGATATGTAAATACAGAAACATTTATAAGAGCATTTAAGAAGCAGTATGGATGCGTGCCGAGCTCAATGCGTAGATAAAGAAAAGCCCGAAAACAGGATTTGTGCCTGATTTCGGGCTTTGATCTTATAAGCTATTTATACTGCGCAGCGTTTTCTTTGCTGACTGCCTCAAACGGAACATAAACGTGAAGGTTTTCTTTGTCTACGCCTTCAATAGTCTCAACAGAGCTGCCCTTGCTAAGGAGTATACCGGCATTTACGGCTGCGATACCCTGACCCTTTGCTGACTGATAAACAGTAAAGGAAATGCCGCCATTTTCAAGGGAGGCAAGGCCCTCAGCCGTGGCGTCGATACCAAGAACAGGTTTTTCACTTGTGCTGATGCCCTTTGAGATCATATAATCTGCTACGGCAACGGCCATAGTATCGTTGTGGCAGACAACAGCGTCGTAGGCCTGGCCTGTTTTAAGGAACTGCTCAAACTTTGATACAGCGATCTCGCCCTGCCAGTTTCCGTAATCATCAAATACGTAATTTATCTTGATGCCGGAATCTTTCATGTGGTTTACAAAGCCTGCCTGTCTTCCTACGGTACCTGAATGGTCCTTTTCGCCTTTAAGCATCACGATATTAAACTCTTTTTTGTCAGGATACATACTAAGAAGTTTCTCTGCCTGGAAACGTCCGGCTTCTTCCTCACTTGATCCAACGTATATATATTTATTTGCCTTCATATAGCTCTCGTCCGGCATACTGTTACAAAAAATGATAGGAACGCCGCCGGCGGCAACCTCAAGCTGCTGAGCTGTGGCTGAATTGACAGGGATACAAAGGATGGCTGTGCAGCCTTCGCTTACGGCCTTTTTAATTGACTCAACCTGCTTTTCAACCGTTGAATCATCAGGGCCGGTAGTAACGTCTACGCCCTGCGCTTTTGCTTCTTCTACGGCAGCATTTGCAAATGCGTTTCTGAAAGTATCCTGTGAATAGGAAACAAAAAGCTTAACACTGCCGGAACCCGCAGAATTTCCGCCCTGCCCGCACCCTGCAAGAAGGGAAGCGGACATAACCATAACCATTGCAAGTGAAATTAATTTCTTTTTCATGTCTACGCCTCACTTTCGTCAATGCGGAACCTGCTCATATGCTCTGAAAGACTTTCAGAAGTCTTGGCAAGCTCGATAGAATCGTTTGCAACTATCTGGCTGTTTTCGGTGATGCTCTTTGCCTGCTCCACCATAGTTTCGGAGGTGGCAAGGATCTCTTCGGAGCTTGCGGCCTGTTCCTGTGTAACTGCCGCCATATTGGTAGCCACGCCGTCGACCTCACCGATCTTAACAAGAACCTCATTTATAAGTGTATTTGTAGCCTGAATATTGCTGTATATCTCGTCGAAAGTATCGGCTGCGCCCTTTATGGAACCGCTGCTTTCATTGATATTTTTGGCACTGTTGTCAGCCTGATCCATAGCATCTTTCACAAGATTGCCGATCTGGCTGATAAGGCCCGATATTGTATTAACTGAATCTGTACTAGTGGCGGCAAGCTTTCCTATTTCAGAAGCAACTACCGCAAAGCCCTTACCTGCCTCGCCCGCTCTTGCAGCCTCGATCGAGGCGTTAAGAGAAAGAAGATTGGTTTCTTCTGCGATCTCACCGATAAGTCCGATTATCTTTGTGATCTCTTCGGAAGCAGCGCCTACCCTGTTGATAGCTTCCTGAAGACTTGCCATGTTGGAAAGGATCTTGTCCATAGCGACGCCGACTTCTTCCATTTCAGCTTTTGCTTTAACGGATACATCGACTGTGGTCTTCATCTTGGCATCCGCATCGTTGCCTTTGTTGCGGGTTTCTGCCACAACATTTGCAAGAACAGTGGCATTTTCGGCAATATCGTTAACAGATACGGTAAGCTGGTTAACTGTTTCTTTGAGCTGATCCATGGAATCACCCTGGATCTTGGCTGCTTCGTACATCTCTGTAGCCGCGTTGCTGCTGTTTTCAGACTGAGCGCTTAAGTTATCGGCAGTCTGTCTTATGTCTGCGATCATATCGCGCATGGTTCCTGAAAATCCGTCAAGGGACTGTCCCATTCTTGCGATCTCATCTTTTCCGCTTGTTTTGGTTCTGATGGTAAAGTTGCCTGATGACATCTCGGCGATATTACCTGTAAGAACACCTATAGGTTTTACAAGGAATCTTATAACCCTTGCAATGATAACCGAAATAGCCACAACTGCCACAAATCCGATAAGAAGCATTATGGTACCAAGCTTGTTGGAGTCGGCAAAAATAACATCATCAGGAATGTAAGAAACAAGTACCCAGCCCGTAGAACCTACCTTTTTAAGGAAGGTCATATTGCCGCCTATATCCGCAAGGCTGTAGTCTCTGTTTTGAAGCTTTTCTGCCACTCCTTTAAGAAATGAATCTCCTGTGTTTCCTACAACTGTACCAAGGAGCGAACTGTCTCTGTGGGCAAGGATAGCCATATCGTTTGTATCCACAAGGAATGCGGAAGCTCCGTCCATACTGATGGAAGAGTTTACAATGATAGTAACAGCATCAAGGGTCATATCTGCACCGATAACGCGAACGGTATTCCCCTGCTCTAAAAGCATGCCGGTCGCACTTATCATTCTGTTACCGTCAGAGCCGATATAAGGTTCTGTAATAGAAAGATCAACGGTAGTAAGACCATGAGTGTACCACTTTTGATCCTTAAAGTTATCCATCTGTTTTCCTGAAAGTGAAGGCTTAAATGTGTTTCCGTCAGAAGATGCCACATAGATGCCTTCCGGGAAATCACTGTCAAAACCGTAATAACCTTCAAGTACTTTAGCAAGCTCTGCATCAGTGTACCCGCCTGTCTCAATCCCCTTTTTAACGGCAGAGAGAGTACCGAGCTTTTGCTCCACCCAGCTGTTGATCTTTGCAGCCTGGCTGGCAGCAGAAGACTTAAGAAGCTCTTCTGATGTTTTTTTGATCATGTTTTTTGAAACATTGTAAGACACTGCTATAAGTATCACTACCATTGCAGTAACAATAGGTATGATAACCGCCAGCATCTCAGATTTCATAGAGGTAAATCCCAAAAATCCCCTTCCCCCGGTATTTTCTTTTTTTGTTGCCATGCAAATCTCCTTTCATGTTGCGAATGGTTAGTAGTGTCCGGGATAGGTCAAAAAGATTAGAATAGATATTCATCATACCTTTACTATATCGTATGTAAATGTTTTGTCAAGGGTATTATTGGTTCAGTTAAGTCAAAAAAATATAATCTTGACACAGGTTAAGTAGAACGTTATACTAAAACTGATAAAATCAAAAAGGAGTGAAAAGCATATGAAGACTGTAAGAATAGGCTCAGGAGCAGGTTATGCCGGAGATCGTATCGAGCCTGCCATAGACCTTATAAAGTATGGAAACCTTGATTATATTATATTTGAGTGCCTTGCAGAGCGTACCATTTCTCTTGCACAAAAGGCAAAGAGGAGCAATCCGGAGCTTGGCTACAACGAGCTTCTTGAATACAGATTTGAAAGAATACTTGATGCCCTTAAAGATGAGAGCATCAAAACAAAGGTTATAACCAATATGGGCGCTGCAAACCCGGTAAGTGCCGCTAAAAAAGTGCGCAAGATGGCAAATGAGCGCGGCCTTAACGCATTAAAGATCGCATACGTAACAGGCGATGATATCGGCGACAGATTAAAAGATTACATGACAGGATATACCGTTATGGAAACGGGAAAAAACCTCTCTGATATAGACGGTGAGATCCTTTCTGCTAACGGATATATCGGTATAAAGGGAATACTTGAGGCTCTTAATGCGGGCGCAGACATTATCATAACAGGCCGAGTGGCAGATCCTTCTCTTGCCCTTGCCCCTCTTGTATATGAGTTTGGCTGGAGCCTTACAGACTACGAAAAACTTGGAAGAGGAACCTGGGTTGGTCATCTTCTTGAGTGCGCGGGCCAGGTAACAGGCGGATATTATGCAGTACCCGGTATCAAAGATGTACCTGATCTTTGGAATCTTGGTTTCCCTATTATAGAGGTAGATGAGGAAGGAAACGGGGTTGTTACAAAGCTTCCTCAGGCAGGCGGTATGGTAACTGAAAGCACCGTAAAGGAGCAGACCTTATACGAGATCCAGGATCCGTGCAATTATTATACTCCTGATGTTATAGCAGATTTTAGCAAGGTTACAACTGAGCAGGTGGGAAAAGACAGAGTATATATAAGCGGGGCATCAGGAAAGGCTCCAAACGGTTTTTACAAGACCAGCGTGGGTTATCATGACTGCTACATAGGTGTAGGCGAGATCAGTTACGGCGGCGAGGAAGCCCTTGCTAAAGCTGAGCTTGCAAAGGAGATCCTTGAAAAGAGATTTGAGCTTATAGGCCTTAAATACGAAGAAGTAAGATTTGACTATATCGGCGTCAATTCACTTTTTAAAGATGCTATCTCTTCTAAGATGCAAAGCGGTGCGCCTTGCGAAGTTCGTCTTCGCGTTGCTGCAAGATGTAAAGAGCTGGCCGAGGCAAGGCGCGTAGGCAATGAGGTAGAGGCTCTTTATACCAACGGCCCATCAGGCGGCGGCGGAGCAGAAAAGCAGATCAAGGATATCGTAAGTATCGCTTCTATCCTTGTTCCTGTAGAGCATTTTAACATCAGCATCGGTTTTGCAGATTAAGGCGGTGAAGAGTATGAAATTAAAAGAAATAGCACATAGCCGTACAGGCGATAAAGGAAACATTTCGGTGATCTCTGTTATAGCATTTGAAGCAAAGGATTACCCGGTTATAAAAGAAAAGGTTACTACAGATGTAGTAAAAGATTATTTTAAAGAGATAGTGCATGGAAACATTACACGCTACGAGATGGACGGCATCTGCGCCCTTAACTTTGTTATGGAAGATGCTCTCGGTGGCGGCGTTACAAGGTCTCTTGCCATAGATATGCACGGCAAGACCCTCGGCAGTGCGCTTCTTGAGATGGAGGTATAAATAATGGATTGGGAAGAGATACTTAGAAGACTGCAGACTCTTTATGATGAGGCAGAGCCAAAGGCAAGCGCAGAGTACACTAATACAGACACTGTTATGGTGGAAATGAGCGACGGAATGCACATGAAGACGGAAATCTTCAACACTTCAAAGCCTACAGGTGCAGTTATCCTGCAGAGAACCTGCTATCCACATATGGATAAGATGCTCTACATGCAGGCAAGAGAGTATGCAAAGCGCGGATTTACCTTTGTAATACAGTGGTGCCGCGGCATTAACGGCTCCGAAGGAACCTGGGAGCCAAATATCTACGACAGACAGGATGGCCTTGATACCCTTAGCTGGCTTTGCAGGCAGGACTGGTGCGACCGCATCGGTTATCTTGGCGATTCTTACCTTGCTTATACCGGCTGGTGCATGCTTGACTCCGTACCTGATAAGGTAAAGACCATGTACCTTGGAGTGTATGGCTGCGACAGACATACTTCTGCGTATAAAGACGGCCTTTTCAGACAGGATATCCTTACAGCCTGGGCAAAAGACAATGCCGGCGTTAAGATAGATGCAGATTTCCTTGAATCAGCTAAGTTCCGCCCACAGGTAGAGGTGGACGAGAAAATGTGGGGAGTACACCTTAGCTGGTACAGAGACTGGATAACCCACACAGACAGAAGCGACAATTACTGGAAAGAAGGCCTTTGGGGCGCATTAAAGAGTGTCCCTTCAAAGGTTAAGATCCCCGTATTTGTAAAAGAGGGCTGGTACGATCATCACCTTGGCAGTGCTATGGTAACATACAGAAGCCTTAGCAAAGAAGCGCTTTCTACAAGCACACTTAAGATCGGCCCCTGGAACCACGGTTATATGAACGCCACAACTCACCAGAAGACAGATAATCTTGGTGAAGACCGTATTTCATCGCCTCTTTCCTGGTTTGCAAAGATCCTTCTTGACGGTGAGACACCAAAGCAGAAGGCATCTCTTTATATGATTGGAAAAGACGAGTGGCTTGAGCTTGATAAATTCCCTGAAGATCTGCCTGTTAAGAAATTTTCACTTACAAGTTCGGCACCCTCCGGAAGCAAGGCAGCAGGGGGAATAGATGTAAAGGAAGGAGCAAGCGAAGGCAAGGTTTCTTTCGTATATGATCCTGAAAACCCTGTTATGAGCCACGGAGCAGAATCTCTCTTTAATACCCAGAAGGAAGTCGGGTCTTTAGAGCAGCCCGAGGTAGGCTACAGAGACGACGTAATTAGCTTTGTATCTGAGCCGCTTACAGAGGACATCGACATTTTAGGGCAGATAAATGTTAAGCTTAACGTGTCATCAGACGCAGAAGATACAGCATTTACGGCAAAGCTTATGGAAGTATTCCCTGACGGAACCGCTGTAAATATCAGAGGAACCATTACCACACTTGCTTATAGGAACAACAGCGACAAGCGCCTCACATACACACCGGGAAAGGTTGAAGAGATCAATCTTAAGATGTGGGATGTGGCATGGGAAGCAAAGAAGGGATCAAGACTCAGACTTGATATTTCATCTTCTGATTTCCCTCAGTATGCAATACATCCAAACAAGCCGGGAGTATGGTCTACACACGCCACAACTCAGAAAGCAACGCAGACAGTACACTTTGGAGGAAAGTACGATTCCTGTATAGAGCTGCCTGTATACGGAAAATAATTTTGATCGGGAGAAAAAAGATGAAGATAGAAAAGATTCTTATTGCGGGAGCAGGTACCATGGGATATTCTATGGCCCAGATCTTCGCAAGATACGGCTATAAAGTAACTATGTATGATGTGTCAGATAAGGCTCTCAGTAACGCAAGGCAGCGTATTTTTGAAAATATGACAACTCTTGCGGAAGAAGGCGAGATCACACCTGAGGTTAAAGACCACATTATCGATAGCCTTGCTTATACTACCGACAAGCAGGCATTTGCTGACTGCGACCTTGTAGTAGAGAGTATCATTGAAAACCTTGATATAAAAAAGAGCTTTTATGCTGAGATTTCAAAGATCGTTAGAAAAGACTCCATTCTTGCAACCAACACTTCAGGCCTTTCTATAAACGCTCTTGCAAGCGCGGTATGCGGCCCTGAGAGATTTATTGGTATGCACTGGTTTAACCCTTCACACCTTATTCTTCTTATCGAGATAATTAAGGGCGATGCAACTACAGATGAGGTGGCAAAGACCATAAGAGACCTTGCGCTTTCAATCGATAAAAAGCCTGTTACCGTAGAAAAGGATGTACCCGGCTTTGTGGCAAACAGAATTCAGTTTGCGGTGCTTCGTGAGAGCCTTGATCTTGTGGAAAAAGGCGTTATTTCCATGGAAGATGTGGACAGCGTTATGAAATACGGCCTTGGCTTTAGATATGCCTGCCTCGGCCCTCTTGAAGTAGCAGACTTTGGCGGCCTTGATACCTTCCACCACATCAGTGAGTACCTTATGAAAGATCTTTGCGCAAGCCCTGACGTACCAAAGCTTCTTGCAGATCACTTTGACAAGGGCGAGCTTGGCGTAAAGACCGGAAAAGGCTTTTATGATTACTCCGGAGATAAGGCTGTAAAGGCCACAGAAAGCAGAGACGAAAAGCTCCTTGCAGTTTACAGAGCACTCTATAAATAACTAAATGAACAAATAAGGGTAATATCGGTTTAGACAAGATTCGGCATGAATTTGGTCTAAACCGATATTTTTTTATGCAATTTAGACTGATTTCATGCTGAAACCAGTCTAAAATTGGTTTTTATTCTTTAACAGCCCCCATGTTTAGCTCAGTCACAAGGTATTTCTCTCCAAAGATGAAGGCAATCAGAGCAGGCAGGGCGTAAAGCGATGAGGCAGCAAAGAAGATGCCTCTGTTTGCTTCCCAGATGTCGCTGAGATAAACTGACATAGGGGCCCTGACCTGAGAACGTATAAAAACTACCGCCTGGTCGATGATATTCCAGTTATCTGAAAAGAGAACAACTGCAAGAGCGGCGATAATCCCCACTATATTTGGGCATACTACTTTCGTATAGAGCTTCCATTCGCTTGCTCCGTCTATTCGCCCTGCCTCAAGTATTGCATTAGGAAAGCCCTTTATCTGCTGCCTTATTAGGAACACGCCGAGGGGATGAAAGATCGCAGGAAGGATGATGGCAAGATAAGAGCCTCTTATATTAAGCCATCCTGCCACAATAAAGTGAGGAACAAGAGAGATCTGCATCGGCATAAGCATAACTATAACGTACATGACAAACAGAGCCTCTTTGTACTTGAAATTCCAGTATTCCATGCCGTAAGCGGCGGCAGGGGCAATAAGGAGCTGACCTAAAAGGATCGGCACCACAAGAATGATCGAGTTTTTAATAAGATTCAGATATGGCTTGGCTTTTGACAAGACCTCGGCATACTGCTCTAAAGTCCAGGTACTTGGCAAAAAATGCACCTTAACAAAGTGCAAAGTGTCCATATGAAGATCGGATATATTTTCCTCGGTAACATATTTTGAATAATTGTTTTCGGCCTCATACTTAGTCATAAAAGAATTTGTATAAGTGATAACAATAGGTAAAACAGCAGTTACGATAAAGAATACCACCAGTATGATCTCTATTAATTTAATAAATCCTTCTCCGATCTTTGCTTTCATAATTTCCCCCTAAAATCATTACGATATTTTATCTGTCGTTAAAACTGTCGGTAACCTTCTTTTGAAACTCAAAGATAACAAGCAGTATGACTCCAAGCACCAAAAACATAAGGTAGGCAGCAGAAGATAGTTTTTGCATGTTCATTGAAACAAACTGGTTGTTCATGTAGTGTTGCAGCATATATATAGACGCGGAAGGGTAACCTCCGTAAAGCATATATATTTCCTTAAAAACCTTAAAAGAATTTACAATAGCCATGATCAATACTACAAATGTAGTGGGGGCAAGGTAGACCCAGGTAACGTGTTTGAAGGCGTCAAGGCTTCCGCCGCCTTCAACTTGGCAAGCCTCGTAGTAGCTATCCGGTATCCTGCTGATTCCTGACCAGAAAAGGACGATGCTGTAGCTTATATTCTTCCACAAAAAAATGATGACGATGATGGCAAAAGAAGTGCTGTTATTTGCCCAGTCAACTACGCTTAGTCCTGCCTTATATCTAAGGGTGTTGATGACACCGTTAACATCAAAAACAGAGCGCCAGAAAAAGATCATGGTTCCTGAAGGAATAACAAGCGGTATAAGCAAAAGAAACAGAAAAACAAGTTTGCCACGTTTTGCGCGCTTTAACGCAGATGTAATCAAAAAAGCCAGGATCATCCCTGTCGGAACGGTGACCAGAATAAACATTATGGAATTTTTAGAAGCCATTCCAAAAAGCTCATTTGAGAAAAGATTTGCATAGTTCTTTATACCCACAAAATTTCTTTTTACCATGTTATCGATAAGAGAATAATAAAACGCGGTAATAAAAGGGATAAAATAGAATAGCATTACCCCTGCAAGACTTGGTAATAAGAATAAAAAGTAGATAAGATTACGTCTTTTTGTGTGCATGTAAATTCCCCCTGCTTTCAAATATCACATTGAAACTTCTCTAAGTATACCTTCTTCAAGTCTGTATATCCTGTCAAAATCCTCAAGATGTTCAAGTCTGTGTGTAATAACAATAATGATCTTATCATAATGATTATGAATAGTTGCTGTTCTTTCGTTATTCATTAAGATACATTTGTATCTTTTCTTGAAGCTTTAGCGCATATTCCTCTTCAGTAAGTCTGCCTGCAATGAACTCCCTTTTTAGATCAGCAAGTAACATTTCGACCGTGGCATCTACAAAAGAGACTTGATTTAAACTTTTATTAATTGTGTCCCAATAATCAACCTCTTTTGATACATCACGGTTATATCTTTCGCCGAGAATCTGCCCCGCAACGGTCTTAAAATTGTTTTTGTTTATCGGGACATAACCGATGTATTGATCGATGTTGTAAACGTAATCGTTAAGGCTTGTATATTTATCAAAAGGATAATCTTTTTCGCTTATAAGAAACTTAATAAAATCCCAAGCGAGCTGTTTGTTTTTGCTAAAAGATGAAATAGAATAAACGCCACCTCTAATGGAAAAGACGTTTTTTCCTTGACTTGACTTAAGAAGTAAAGGTCTTGTTACATCATCGCTATTTTCGAGTAAGGTATATAAATCGAAAGAATATGCATTTATAAACCATGGTGAATTACCGTCATTGATGATGTTACAATCAAACGGTGAAACATCTGGGTTCCAATTCAGATATTTTTTTGAAAAGCCTAAGAAATCGTAAAAATCGTTAGAGTTAAAACTGGCTTTTCGGTTAAAAGGGTCAATATAATCAACAAATTCACTTCTCGCAAATAAATTATAAGAGGCCGAGTTCAAGCGAGAAAAATCCACCTTTGGATCAGATATCTGATTATATAATGCAGCCAATTCCTTATAGTCAATTCCTTTGGCTTCAGGGACAATTTGGCCAGAATAGTTACTGTTGATCCTGACTAAATCGTACATGATATGGCCGGGCATAACACAAAGTTTATCGTCATAAGAAAGAGCCTCAAAAATGTTTGTGTAATAGTCATCCATATTAAAAGATTGATCACTATTCATGTAAGGATATAAATCCTCGAAAACACCACTACTTGCATATTTGTAGTATGAAAGATTGCTGGTTTCAAAAATGTCCACATCACTCCCGCTCATTATTTCTACAGACATTTGTGACAGGTAATTGCTTAAGACGCTATTCCACACTTCTGGATCTTTATAATTGCTTTCGTCAATAAGTGCGCGGATTTCAAGTTCTATATCAGGGTTTTTGGCTTTAAAAGATTCAATATCAGTTACAATAGCCCCATAATAAACAGGTAGCGATAAAATCAGCTTACCTGAAGCTGAAGAGCTATCTGGATGGCTTTGATT
Source organism: Lachnospiraceae bacterium (assembly GCA_016284355.1). GTDB lineage: Bacteria > Bacillota > Clostridia > Lachnospirales > Lachnospiraceae > JAEEOQ01. Next base: position 13,754 of record JAEEOQ010000063.1, on the reverse strand, counting down.
GTTGGATGAGGAATTCCTTGCGGATTGAGAACTATTACCACAGCTTGTTATCAGGATAGCAATAACACATATAAATGCTAAAAGTCTAATTATTTTCATGTGCGACCTCCTCAATAATTATAAAATCCGCAAATTCTGTAAAAAACCCCAACATAACTATATAATCTAACAACAGAACATTTTTTTCAATATGCATTTTTAGGGAATAAACTTCATAAAATGCATATTGATTATTTTTTTTACTCTAGTAAAATATATATGGGGATTGTTATCTATATTTGTTTCGTTTTAAATATTTATGGGGGGAATAATAGTGAAAAAGCTATATAAGTCAAGGTCTAACAAAATTCTATTGTCTTTTTATGAAACGCCTAAGTCTGAGGCTAAGAACATAAATCACGAAGGAATAAATTGAAGATGAGAAATAATATTTCAGATTTAATAAAAAGTACTCGTAAAACAAGAGGTATTGCTGCTGAGGCAGTTTATTCCGGAATATGTTCCAAATCGGTTTATTATCGCATAGAAGATGGCTCCTATGAACCGGATCCCCTGTTATTGTTTTCTATTGCAGATAAAATTTCAATTCCTCATGATTATTATAAAATAATAAATAACGCAGAAAGTGCAAGTTTTGATAGAGAAAAGCAAGACTTTTTTTTGATACTGAAAAATGGGGATTATAAGGCGTTAAAGGCACGATTGAAAGATGTTGATATAGATAGTGTCAGTTTACCTTTGCACAAACGTTTTTACATGAAGCTGAGGCTCGCCTTAATGGTCTCCGAAAATGTGGCAAACTCTGAAATACTTAAATATGCGGTTGATACATTACGGACTACATGTCCTGATTTTGATTATTCCATTAAAGAAAACAAACGTTACGATTTTTCAGAACTTGCTCTTATTGGACTTTATGCATATAAGACGCCAAATGCCTTGATGGCAGAAACTTTATTAAAACAGATAGCAGAATACTGTCATAACCACATATTTGATAACGAAGAGCGTTCTCTCGTTCTTCCCGGAGTAGCAATTATATTAAACAGGCTCCATATAGATAAAGAGTATTCATATAATCTAGCCATGGAGAGCATAGGTATTCTTCGTGATTCAAAACATTTACATTGTATTGATAAGCTTTTGCAGATTACTGAGCCTGGTAGTATTTTGACTGCACATATTAAAAAGCTTGTCGAGATTATTCCAAATCCCGGGATGCTGTCGTTATTTCCTGAGTTCTTTGTTGAGACACAATATGCCATAGGAGATTACATCAGAAGCCATAGAATCGTACGAGGATATACAAGAAGTGTTGTAGCAGATCAGGTTTGTGACGAAAGTACATTATTTCGAATAGAAAAGAATCTTCAAAACCCACAAGATTATGTTTGGCAAAAAGTCATGCGAAAATTGGACATACCTATTGAGAACAACATTTATTATTATTTGTCAGCAAGAAAATTTGAAATTTTGGAGGTTGGGAAAAGCATTCAAAATGATGTAGCCGCTGGAAAATATGGTTCGGCGTTAGCAAAAATAAAATGGCTAGAAACCCAGCTTGATATGAATATCCCGGTAAACGCGCAATTTATAACACTCTATAAAGGGATAGTACTTTATGAACAAAATAGAATCAGCATAAATACTGCTCTCTGCCTATTCGGAAAAGTATTAAAGAAAACAGCACCTGAAAAGATTGATGTTTCCACTTGGACGTTTTCTGATTATGAAATAATTGCTATTTGTTATATGGGGGAGTTGTATTATAAGCTAGGTAAGAAAAAAGAAGCATTGTCTTTAGCTGAAAAAATGTATTTAAGGAAAGACATTTCTGTTCATAATAAAAAAGTAGTAATTATGTCGCTGGTTAAATTATATGACCTGTCTCAAAGATATAGCGAGGCGGTAGACTTATGTAAAGAGGGTGTTGTTTGCTCTATAACGAGTAATGACGCGATTTTTCTTTGTAGATTTGACTATATGAGACAGATGCTTCTTCAAAAAATGGGCTCATCTGATGAAGCTGAAGTTGCCTTGGATGCGCTAAATTTTTGGGATATTGAAACGGATATAAATATGACATAGTTTCGCGGGAGTGCGAGTCTGTTCGATAATTACACAACCGCGAAACTGTGTATAAATGAATACATTAACTTTAGGTCTTATTCTTGCAGATAGATATTTGATTTATCTTTAAGAAGACGAATACATTCGTCTTTACTGATCAAATCGCGATTAAAATCAGATATTATTTCATAGATAATATCATAGGTTTTGTAGTCTGAAAACAATGTGTGATTAACGGATTCATTGATATGATTCCAAAAATCAACGTCCTCTGTTACGTCACGGTTGAAACGCTTTTTGAGTATTTGATTTGCAGTTTTTATAAAGTTATTTCTGTTTATGGACACGGACGATATGTAAGTTTCTATTTTGGCTTCATACTCATCTATATCGCAGGAATCAAAGGGGTAATCTTTTTCTTCAATCATAAATTTTAAAAATTCCCAAGACAGTTCTTTGTTTTTGCTGTGAGCAGATATTGAGAAAAGCCCTCCTATTGGAGAAAAACATAAGGAACCATTGCTTGGAGTAAGCAAAAAAGGCTTGCTGACTTGACTGGTAGCATCGTTGACGGTTTTTAACCCGAACGGAAAAACGTTCATAAACCATTCGCCCAAATCGGAATCAGTATCAACATAATCGTAAGGATATTCCTCTGACTGGCCCCAAAACAGTCTGCATTTTTCAAAATCCAGGTATTTTTTAAAGCCATCAATATTAGTTATAATTTGTTTGCTGTTCAGATTGATTTGTCCGGATAATTCATATTTGTTAAAGTCGTACGAATTTGCGGTATTGTTGAGCGAAAACGAAATATTTTTTTCGGGATGTGCAACAATAGCATTGTTATATAGTTCGTCGAGCTCTTCGTAACTCATGCCTGGCGTTTCTTCATCATATTCAATAGAGTTGTTTCGATTTAATCGGAACAATTGATATCCGAAATGATGTGGCAAAAGGAAGAGCTTTCCGTTTGAAGACAATGATTCAAAAACGTTTGTATAGTAGTCATTTATGTTAAAGTTCTGGTCATTATTCATGTATTCAAATAGATTTTCAAACGCATCGCTTTCTGAGTACTTGTAGTATGGAAGATAACCGGTTTCATATATATCAACATCGGTTGCACTCATTACATCTGTAGCCATTTGAATTACATAGTCGTCAAAGGTGCGAATATCTGTGAAGTATTCTCCTTCCTTGTTTGAAGATCTGATTTCAAACTCTACGTTTGGGTGTAATTCTTTAAATTGATGTACAATGTTAACTATTGAACCCCAATACATCGGTACAGAGATAACTAGTTTTCCACTTAATATGTTTTCTTTGGTATTGATGATAGGATGTTCAACAAGATTATCTGATTCGTTGGTCTTGTTGCATCCGCAAATTAGCAGAAATAGCACTAAAAAGATGATCAGTGATTTTTTCATAGCTGGTCTCCTTATAAAAATCGGCAAGTATCTTTAAGATCAATTATGTGTGATTACCATAGTCTATTCTATATTCGGCTTCGCTGTCTATATATTCAGGGAAAGCATTTAGTCTGTAATACATATCTGCTCCACCACAAGAGCATCTGTAACCGGTGAAGCAAGTTCCACAACCACAAACTTTCATTAACTCTGCATATGTGCTTAAGTTTGATGTAAACCTGGTTTTCTTTAACACTTTCATAAATACCATACCTCCTCATATCATTTATCGAAGAAGATACCCGCCGATTATATAAATGTTCATAGTTAAATTGTATATTCTACAAATCAAAAAACAATATGCATTTTTTGAGACAAATTTCAAATCTGATTAGAAAAAGGGGGATGAGTGTAAAGTTGTCTTGGAGAATAATTTATATTGACGAAACTAATTATCTGTTGTATCATTCAAGGTGCAAAGAAACAAATCAATATTGTACATTTTCTCTTATTCAGAGTGACGGAGAGTTAGAGGCTCTGTGAAGTCACGGCAACCCCGGGTGGTCCGGAAGGTGCCAATCTTAAGCGAGTAATCGAACAATAAGAGGCTAGAATAAAGGCTGATAGAGAGAAGACGACGCGCTTCTCTCTTTTTATTTTGCTTACATTGAGAAAATGTCCATCTGAAAGGAGCATTTATGGAGAAAAGATTATTTACATCAGAGTCAGTTACAGAAGGGCATCCTGACAAGATCTGTGACCAGATCTCAGACGCAGTGCTTGATGCACTTATGGCGCAGGACCCTATGAGCCGTGTGGCTTGCGAGACTGCTTGTACCACAGGACTTGTACTTGTTATGGGTGAGGTTACCACCAAGGCTTACGTTGATATTCAGAAGATCGTAAGAGATACTATAAGAGAGATCGGTTATGATGATGCAACATACGGATTTGACGCAAATACATGTGGCGTTATCGTTGCTCTTGACGAGCAGTCAGCCGATATTGCTATGGGCGTAGATAAGGCTCTTGAAGCAAAAGAGCACACTATGACAGATGAGCAGATCGCAGCTATCGGAGCCGGCGATCAGGGTATGATGTTTGGCTATGCTACAAATGAGACAGAAGAGTATATGCCATACCCTATTTCCCTTGCACACAAGCTTACAAGAAAGCTTACAGAGGTTCGTAAGAACGGAACTCTTAAGTATCTTCGCCCTGACGGCAAGAGCCAGGTAACCGTAGAGTACGATGAGAACGGCAAGCCTGTACATCTTAATGCTGTAGTTCTTTCTACACAGCATGCTGCTGATGTCAGCCAGGAGCAGATCCATGAAGATATCAAGAAGTACGTGTTTGATCCTGTACTTCCAAAGGAACTCATTGATGAAAAGACCAAGTTCTTTATCAACCCAACAGGCCGTTTTGTTATTGGCGGACCTAACGGAGATTCAGGTCTTACAGGACGTAAGATTATCGTAGATACCTACGGCGGATACGCTCGTCACGGCGGCGGAGCTTTCTCAGGTAAGGACTGTACAAAGGTTGACCGTTCTGCTGCTTACGCTGCAAGATACGTGGCTAAGAATATCGTAGCTGCAGGCATTGCAGACAGATGTGAGATCCAGCTTTCATACGCTATCGGTGTTGCAAACCCAACATCTATCATGGTAGATACTTTTGGTACAGGCAAGCTTTCAGACGAGAAGATTGTAGAGATCATCAGAGAGAACTTTGACCTTCGCCCTGCAGGAATCATCAAGATGCTTGACCTTCGCAGACCTATCTACAAGCAGACGGCTGCTTATGGTCATTTTGGAAGAAACGATCTTGATCTTTCATGGGAAAAGACTGATAAGGCTGAGACCCTTAAGAAATATTTATAAGATATGAGAAAATTATATTTAAAACCGGGTAAAAAAATAGGGGTCTGTGCACCTTCGGACGGAAACTATGAAAAGACAGACCTTAGAAGGCTTGATAATGCCAAGGCAAACCTTTCAAAGCTTGGTTTTGATGTAAAAGAGACAGGACACGTGCGTGTATCGGAGCTTGGAAGGAGCGCCGATGCACGCACTCGTGCTAATGAGGTAATGAATCTCTTTGAAAACCCTGATGTGGGTGCTATCTTTGCCACAAAGGGCGGAGATTTTGAATGCGAGATCCTGCCGTATATAGATTTTGGAAAGATCGCCATGCATCAGAAGCATTTCTGCGGATATTCAGACAACACCTGTCTTACTTACAGCCTTGTCACTCTTCTTGATATGGAAACCGTTTATACCAACAATTTCAACGAGTTTGGTATGGAGCATCTTCACGAAAGCCTGCAGATATGTCTTGATCTGCTACAGGGAAAGGCTAACGAGCAACATAGCTACGACGCCTATGAGTCTTCATATAACGACAGAGTAACAGGCATTGAAGACTACGTGCTAGACGGTAAAACCGAGCTTAAAAGCATGAACGGCGAAGAGGAATTTGAAGTATCGGGAACTCTTCTCGGGGGCTGCCTTGAGGTTGTTTTGCAGCTTATGGGAACCCGCTTTGAAGATACGAAGGGTTTTATCAAAAGACACGCAGACTCAGGCATTCTTTGGTATCTTGAGTCTTACGCCCTTTCGGGAAATGCTGTGTCAAACGCCATCTGGCAGCTTAAAGAAGCCGGATGGTTTGAAAATGCGAAAGGCATTATATTTGGCAGACCTTGTTTTTACACCGCAGATTATGGTATAACATATGAAGATGCAGTGCGCGGGGCACTTTCACGCGCAGGGCTTGGCAATCTTCCTGTTGTTTTTGGAGCAGACGTGGGGCACAGAGCTCCTTCCTGGACAATGATAAACGGACGAGTTGCCACATTTTCGTATAAAAGCGGCAAAGGAACACTGATCTATGAGTAAATGGCGTAACTTTTGGGGTCATCTTGCCACCATAAACCACCATAAGCGGCTGGTTATGGAGCATTGCTTTAAGTGCGGTCTTATATGGCAGGGACTTATGCATGACCTTTCAAAGTACAGTTGGGAAGAATTTAAGATAGGTATCCTGTATTTTCAGGGAGATAAGAGCCCTAACGGCGAGGAAAGAAGGCTTTTTGGTTTCAGCAGAGCCTGGCTTCACCACAAGGGGCGCAACAAACACCACCTTGAGTACTGGGTTGATTACAGCACGGATAAACAGGTAATGGGACTTATCGGCTGCGATATGCCAAAGAAGTATATCGCTGAGATGCTGTGCGACCGCATCGCCGCCTGCAAGAATTATCACGGCAAGGCATATACGGATGCGGACCCGTATGAGTACTTTATGGGTAATCACAAGGAGCAGAGCATAATACATCCAAAGACCAGAGAAGACCTTGAGATGCTGCTTATAATGCTTCGCGACAAGGGCGAAAAGGAGACCTTCAGGTACGTTAGAAAAGTTTATTTAAAAAATAAATAAAAAAAGTGTTGACAAATAATATTAAATGGTGTATTACTGTATTAAGCGCTTAATACAGTAATACACCTTATTTAGATTGGAGGTATTTCATGTGGTATTTTACTAATGACAGGCCTATATATGTTCAGCTTATAGAACAGATAGGCATCCGCATTGTTAACGGAAGTTACGCTCCCGGAGAGAAATTGCCTTCGGTAAGAGATATGGCAAGCGAAGTGGGAGCAAATCCAAACACGGTGCAAAGAGCTTTTTCGGAGCTTGAACGCAGCGGGATAATCAGTACTCAAAGAACCAATGGCAGATTCATTACGGAGGATAAAGAAATGATCGCTAAGATGAGAGAAGATCTTGCAAAAGAAAAGATCGAAGAGTTTATCAAGGTTATGAAAGATTTCGGGTACGATGCAGAGGAGATCGCAAAAGTAGTTGCAAACTACGCAGCAGGGAAGGAGGAAGCGTAAATGGCAGTTATTGAAACAAAGGCACTTAATAAAAAATACGGAAGGATCGAGGCGGTAAAAGATCTTGATCTTTCCCTTGAAAAAGGACAGATAGTAGGACTTCTTGGTCCTAACGGAAGCGGAAAGACAACTCTTATCAAGATGATAAACGGGCTTCTTACTCCTTCGTCAGGAGAGCTTTATATAAAGGGCTTCAAACCGGGAGTTGAGACAAAGCTTGCAGTATCTTATCTTCCTGAGAGAAATTCTCTTCCGGAGTGGATGAAGGTCAAAGAACTTATTGATATGTTCGTTGATTTTTATCCTGATTTCAGGGCAGAGAAAGCATACAAGATGCTTGCAGACCTTGATATTGACGTATCAAGAAAACTTAAGAATCTTTCAAAGGGTAACAGAGAAAAGGTTCAGCTCATTCTTTGCATGAGCAGAAACGCAGATGTTTACGCTCTTGACGAGCCTATCGGCGGTGTAGACCCTGCTGCAAGAGATTACATTTTAAGGACTATCATTCAAAATTACAATGAGGATGCGGTTGTTCTTATTTCCACCCATCTTATCGCAGATGTTGAGAATGTGCTTGACAGAGTTCTTTTTATTAAGAACGGTGAGCTGGTTTTAAACAGCACGGTTGATGAAATAAGAGAGGAAAAAGGCAAATCTGTAGACGCACTTTTCAGGGAGGTGTTCGCATGTTAGGAAAAGTTATTAAATACGATTTTAAGGCTGTGGCAAGATATCTGATCCCGTTTTACGCAGTTCTTCTTGTATCTGCTGCCTTAGCAAATATCAGCAGACTTGTAAGCGAAAATGATATGTTAAAGGGAAACCTGATCTTTGAAGTTTCGACAGGACTTATTACAGCGGCGTATGTGCTTGCTACCCTGCTTGCAGTAATAGGAACCATAGTGATCCTGATCATACACTATTATAAGAGTTTTACCGGAGATGCAGCTTACTTTACCTTTACTCTTCCTGCTTCTAACGATACTCTCCTTTGGGGCAAGATAATAAACGGTGCTATATGGACATGTATTTCTTTTGTGATCCTTGCTCTTTCGATTGGTATACTTATGGTCGGAAAAGTTACGGCAGCTCAGATAAAGACGTTCTTTGATCTGGCAAAACCTATTTTTGCGGAAATTTACAATGCATTTGGTTCAAAGACATCGTTTATCCTCTTTGTTGTATGCTGGTTAGTTATAGTGATATTTATGAATCAGATGGAGTTTTACTTTTGCATCACCGCAGGCCAGATAATAAAGGGACACAGGATCCTTGGCGCATTTGCTGCTTACATCGTTCTTAAGATCGCTCAGCAGTTTGTTTCTACCATACTTACACTTACACAGTATGCAAAGATAAAAGAAGTTATTATTGAGACAACAGCTGTAGGAACTGCCTTTTCTCCGTTAATGTGGATCAGTATGGCAGAGCTTGCGATATTTGGCGTACTGGAATACATAGCTATAAGCCTTCTTTTAAAGAAATCATTAAACATCGAGTAATACTTTCTTAAGAAAAGCTTAAGATGTAAAATCCCTCAACTTGTGGTAAAATTGCCATAAGATGGGGGATTTTTTATGGCTCCCCTAAGGTAAGTATAAGGAAGTGAAACATTTGAAACTAAAGACCAGGCTTATTATAGCCTTTTTATCTATCATGCTTATACCGCTTTGTCTTATGAGCATAGTTATCATAACTATCGTAAATATGCAGTTTAAGCAGGCGGAGCAGACACCTGCGCTTAATGAGGTTACATTTCAGAGCGTAGCAAACCCTATAGCAAGAGCAAACCTTTTTACCATGGACTGTTATAATGAGGTTAAGCTTTGTGCCACAAAGACGCCTGACAGATTTGAAAGCGACGAGTATAACAGCTCTATAAACAGCCATCTTGCAGCCAATTCTTCAGCCCTTGTTGTTAGAAAAAACGGCACTTTTATATATGTGGGCAATGCAGATCTTCTTGGAAGGGTTACAGACAAGATTGCTGAATACGGGGAACATTCTACAGACGTAGATGACGGTTCTTACATTGGCGGAAATGTTCAGGTGCTTATAAAACAAAAGGATTTTAAGTTCTCTGACGGCGGAGAAGGAAGCGTATTTATCCTTACCGACGTTATGAAGATTAACAACCAGACAAAGGGATCGTTTTTGCAGATCGTTGTTTCCATTATTATAATTATGTTCCTTACTTCGGCGCTTGTGGCATTCTGGCTGTACCGAAGTCTTGTAAGACCTATAAACGCTCTTCGCGAGTCTACAAACAATATGACAAACGGAAATCTTGATGTATCTGTGGAAAACAAGTGCAAAGATGAGATCGGAGATCTTTGCGGAGACTTTGAAGAGATGCGACTCCACATGAAAGACCTTCTTGCAGACTCATTAAGGCACGAGCAGGACTATAAGGACCTTATGCGAAACATTTCCCACGACCTTAAGACTCCGCTTACGGCTATTAAGGGCTACGCGGAAGGAATACTTGACGGAGTGGCTTCAACTCCCGAAAAGCAGGAAAAGTACATCAGGACCATCTATTCAAAAGCAAATGAGATGACGCTTCTTGTAGATGAGCTCTCTATGTACGCAAAGATCGATACCAATGCGGTTCCGTACAATTTTATAAACCTTAATCTTGCAAATTATTTTGATGATATAATTACCGAAACCAGGCTTGATCTTGAGCTGCAGAATATGGAAGTTGATTATGTAAACGAGGTAGACCCCGATCAGGAAGTCATAGCAGATTCGGAGCAGCTTACAAGATGCGTAAACAACATTATCGCAAATGCGGTCAAATACAGAGATACTTCCCGTAAGGGCAAGATAGACATAAGTATTTCCGATATCGAGGGCGGTTATGTAAGGATCAAGATACATGACAACGGCAAGGGCATTTCGGTTAAGGATCTTCCGTATATCTTTGACAGATTTTACAGAGCGGACAGCTCCAGAAACTCTGCTACCGGCGGAAGCGGCCTTGGTCTTGCCATAGTAAAGAAGATAATCGACGACCACGGCGGCAGGATCTGGGCGGAAAGCAAGCAGGGAGTCGGTACTACCATGAACATACTGCTAAGGAAGGTTCCGGAGAAGATCCTTGAGGTAGAAAAAGAAGATATTCAGGAAGATAAAAAGAGTAAAAAACGGAGGGCATCACATGAGCAGAATATTGATAATTGAAGATGAAGTAACAATTGCAGAGCTTGAAAGAGATTACCTTGAGCTCTCGGATTTTGAAGTGACTATTGAAAATACCGGTGACGGCGGCCTTGACAGAGCTTTAAAGGAAGAGTTTGACCTTATCATACTTGACCTTATGCTGCCGGGAGTAGACGGATTTGAGATCTGCAAGCAGATAAGACAGATAAAAAATACGCCTATTATCATGGTTTCTGCAAAGAAAGAGGATATAGACAAGATAAGAGGCCTTGGAATAGGTGCAGACGACTACATAACAAAGCCTTTTTCTCCAAGCGAGCTTGTGGCAAGGGTTAAGGCACACCTTGCAAGATACAAAAGACTTGTGGGCTCGGGGGCTGAACATAAAAACGAGTGGATCGAGATCAGAGGTATCAAGATTGACAAGACCGCTAGAAGAGTATATGTTAACGGAGAGGAAAAGAACTTTACCACAAAGGAATTTGATCTTCTTACTTTCCTTGCTGAAAATCCTAACAGAGTCTTTACAAAAGACGAGCTTTTCCGCGAGATCTGGGATATGGATTCAATAGGCGATATCGCTACCGTTACTGTACATATTAAAAAGATAAGAGAAAAGATCGAAGTAGATACCGCAAACCCGCAGTACATCGAGACTATCTGGGGCGTGGGTTATCGCTTTAAAGTATAAGGTTTAATATGATAAACAAACTTGACATTTTACACGAAGACAATGACATACTTGTGTGCATAAAGCCTGCGGGAGTGGCTGCAGGTTCTGAAAAGTCAGGCGCCATGGATATGCTTTCCATGGTGCTTAACTATCTTGCAAAGAAAGACCGGAGCAAAGCGCCGGAAGCCTACCTTGTACACAGGCTCGATAAGCCTGTAAGCGGCGTTATGGTCTTTGCAAAAAATAAAAAGGCGGCAGCAAAGCTTTCAGAGCAGTTTGCGCGGCACCTTTGCGGAAAGCGCTATTACTGCGTGGTAACGGATGCAAGAGAAAAGGAAGGCACCCTTGTTTCTTATATAAGAGAAGATAAAAAGACCAATGTGGGAAGCCTTGTGAGTGAAAATGATAAAGACGCAAAAAGAGCTGAGCTGGTATTTAAAGAGCTGGAGAAAAAAGAGATAGATGGTCGCCTTTGCTCTCTTATGGATATTGAGTTAAAGACAGGGCGCCATCACCAGATAAGGCTTCAGATGACGGAAATATCCGGCGGTATTTACGGCGATACCAAGTACAACATGGCTTTTTCGGAGAATAAGGGATTTGTACAGCTTGCGCTCTTTTCTTACGAACTTACCATAAAACACCCGCATACGGGAGAGACCATGACTTTTAGCGCAAAGCCAACTCAAGAAATATTTGGTGAATTCACCGCTATATGATATACTGTTAATTGGTGAAAAGTATGGAAAAAAATATTAGTGATATGATAAAGTCGCTTTCAGAGGCCGAAGATTACAGGGGCTTTTGTTCCGGCGGTAAGGCAGAGAGCGGTATTACAAAGGTAAAATTCAGACCCGTAGATAAAAAGGGAAACCGCATGTACCAGTTTGAAGAGTATAAAGGTACACAGGTTTTCCACAAGAATGTGGATAAAAGCGAGTTTGCGAGCGCTCTTGGTGGATATTTTGAACTTGGCTTTAAAGAGGCCATTGTGGAATCTGACACCAGAAGCATCCACATCCTCTTTTCAAAGAAGGGAAAAGCTACCATCAAGGAAAAGAGATCCGCAAAGCTTATAAGTTACGACCCTTCCCACAACAGGGCAAAAAATTACCTTCTTACGGAAGGAACTCCGATCCCTTTCCTTGTAAGGCTTGGAGTTATGAGTGAAGACGGGCATGTGGTCAAGGCAAAGTACGACAAGTTCAAGCAGATAAACAGATTCCTTGAGTTTGTTGACGACATATTTACAGATCTTCCAAAAGACAAGACCCTTACTATCCTTGATTTTGGCTGCGGCAAGTCGTATCTTACTTTTGCGCTCTACCACTACCTTAAGGTAATGAGGCAAAGACAGGTAAATATAATAGGGCTTGACCTTAAACGTGATGTTATAGCAGCCTGCAATAACCTTGCAAAAGACCTGGGGTATGACGAGCTGCGTTTCCTTTGCGGCGATATAGCAGACTATGAGGGCGTTGATTCCGTAGATATGGTAGTTACGCTTCATGCCTGCGACACCGCTACCGATTTTGCTCTTGCAAAGGCTGTTAAATGGGGCGCTTCTGTTATCCTTTCGGTGCCCTGCTGCCAGCATGAGCTTAACAAAAACATGAAAAACACAGAGCTTTCCATGCTCTTTAAATACGGCATAATAAAAGAACGGAGCGCGGCGCTCTTTACCGACGCTTTCAGGGCAAATATACTTGAGGCAATGGGCTTTGATGTGCAGCTCCTTGAATTTATCGATATGGAGCACACACCAAAGAATATCCTTATCCGCGCAGTAAGAAACGGCAAGGCCAAAAACACTGCAAAGCTTTCTGAGATAAAGCAGTGTATGAGCACTCTTAATGCCGACCTTACTTTATATAATCTCATTAACGAGGAATAAGCTTTTATGCAGAGACACATTTACCGGCTTATTGCCATGATACTGCTTTTTGCAGGTTCTATGGTGGTTTTTACCGGGCGTCTTAAGTTGATAACGTTTAAAGGTATGGAGACCACGCAGATAAGCGAGGCTTCATTCCCTACTATTACCATAAGATCGGGTGACCTTTCGGTAAACGAGCTTTTTGGCTACAGTACCAATATGGACCCGTCTACCTTCAGAGAATCCCTTACTCCGATCGATTCAGACGGTTACTTTTATCTTCTCATAGATGAGCATGAGACCAAGGTTAAGCGAATCTTATATGAGATCTGGGATCAGCTTGCGGTAAACTTACTTGATTCGGGCTCTATCAGTGCTCTTGAAGATGAGGACGGGAAAAAGGCCGCAAAGATCAGATTTAAGGCAGACCTTGAAGAAGGCAGCGAGTATTTTGTAAAGCTTACCGCCGTTTCAAACACAGGTAAAAAGATCAGGTTTTATACAAGAGTCAAGTACATTACTGAGCACCGCCTTGCAGATAATATGGCGTTTATCATGAACATACATAATGCCATATATGAGGGGCGGGAAGACGAGGTTAAGCCTTATCTTGAAAGTGACCCGAAGGCTGATAATTCAAGTTT
>JAEEOQ010000062.1 GCA_016284355.1 Lachnospiraceae bacterium | reverse complement strand
AAAAGATGATCTCACAGGTGGCCATGCGGTGCTTTCGCACCTAAAAAATTATGCATGTCACTCTTCAAGCTAGCTTGAGAGTAACATGCCTATTTTTTTACGCCCCGCAAAAGCGGGCCTATGACCACCTTAAATATACGTTATAGCCCATCTGCCTTCGAACAAGTCGCTCGCACGCACGTGAAAAGCTTCCCGGAACTTTAAGAAAATGGGGATTTTTCTCCAACCTCAAAACGGAAAAGTGATCGCGGCGCGGGGCGCCCAGTCTACGATAAATAATGCTCGTAGCATAAATAAATATCTATTTGATTATTATTTAATAATCAGGCCAAATGTAAATGGCGTAAGCCATCTTACATTTGCTTAATTACCCAATGTAACAGCGGACTGACAATGTCAAGGCTGCGAAGCACCGCGAAAGCGGTATGCCTTGATGTTATCAGAACGCTGTTATATTTTTTTATCTATTATATTTCTAATCTAATTTAATTTGTAATCAATTATATTTCTGATTTAATATAATTAATGATCTATTCTGCCCCTACAACTATATATTTACCGCTCACTTCGTCATATTTAATAGCTCCGTCGGCACTTTTTCATTTTGAGTTTTGGAAGCAAATGCCATTTTCTTAATGTTTCGCAAAAGCTTTTCCTGTGCGTGGGAGCGATTTGTTTGAGCCGGAATGGTGGGTAAGCCTTGAATCAATAAGTGGGCGAAGCGAGCATTTTGCGAGCGAAAAAAGGCAATCGGGAAAGCTCTTCAAACTTGTTTGAAAGAGTTTTCTGATTGTCTTTTAAAAGGTGCAACGCACCTTAGACCACTTATTATAGTAAACCGTAAATCCCATTTTCCGGCGAGTTCCACGCGCACCATGCACATTAAAAGAAAAGCTTTGAAACATTCTAGAAAATGAGTATTTGCTGACCACGAAAAATGGAAAAGTCTGACGGAGCCAATTCAAAAGGCCCCCGAAGGGGGCCAAAATCAAGTTAAACAAGTTACAAACTGCCAAAGGCCGCCGCAGTTTGCTATATGGATGCCATCTTCTGCGCCTTTTCGGCTTTCGTCTAGGTCGATATCGATCATCTTCTGAAGGAAGCGCTTTGCTTCTTCGGTGTAGCCAAGTTTTTGGGCCATTATGCCGTAAATAGCTGCTGAAAGCGAGGAATCGTGGGTGGTGATAGGCTCGTAGTAGTCGTATGCTGCTTTTACCTGCTCTTCTGTAAAGTCTTCAGGGAACAGGTACATCATTAGGAGTACATCAGCCTGCTTTAATGCTTTACTTCTGTAGTTCTTCTCCTGACTTATCTGGCGTGCAAAAAAGTCATTTCGGTCTTTCCAGACCACGTTAAAGTCAAGGTCTGCATATCTGTCCCAGTCCTCGCACTGCTTAATAAGGACAGTGTCTTTATTGTATGGGAGCTTAAGGTTTTCATAAACGTCTCTAACTTTTTTCTCAAGCCTTTCGTCAAAGCCAAGGTTTTCAGCTTTTTCTTTGTATTTGTCTGCGTATTTAAGCGTCATTTCCAAAGAATATTTAACCATCCTGTTGGTATAGGCATTGTTATCTGTCATCGGCAGATACTCATCGGGCCCCATTACACCAAGAAGGTTATAAGAGCCATCGCTGCGCTTATCTACTCTTTCTATCCAGTATTTTGCGGTCTCTATCATTATCTCAAGGCCGTAATCACGCAAAAACTCCTCATCACCTGTAGCGTTTACATAATTCATAATGGCATAGACTATGTCTGCGGTTACATGTATCTCGTGATCTGCATATTGCCAGTTTGCGCACTCATCATCCCCCGTTACAGAAGATTCCCATGCATACCTTGCTCCGCTGTATCCATATTTTGCAGCATTTCTCTTTGCCCCCGGCAAAGTAAGGTATCTAAACATAAGAAGATTTCTTGCTGCCTTAGGGTTTGTCTTTATAAAGAAAGGCAGCATATTTATCTCCGTATCCCAAAAATACCTTCCGTAGTACCCTTCTCCTGCGTGTCCTTTTGCGCAGATGGCAACTCGCGGGTCGTCTTCATTGCAGCTTCTTATAAGATGATAGACAGAAAAACGAAGTGCTCCCTGAAGTTTTTCATCTTCTGTTTTTATATCTGCTTCTTCCCACTTTTTATTCCACACTGCGCAGTGCTTTTGGTATAAGCTATCCACATCAAGCTCAAAGTTATCAAGAGGTTTGTAGCTATCTATATCTCTGCTTGTATAAACTTCCACGCCTTTTTCAGTCATGGCACTTTTCCCTGCATCAAGCGTAACTTCCCCGCTGCGGGTCATAAAGCTTCTGATAGTGACCAGATCTCCGCCATTTGTAGCTACTTTGCAGGTCTTTATACCATCTTCCTTGGTAATGTTTACCTC
>JAEEOQ010000061.1 GCA_016284355.1 Lachnospiraceae bacterium | reverse complement strand
CTCTTCCATAACGTTTTTAGCCTTTACGGTATCCCAGTAAAGGTTAACTGCCTCGATAACGGTTCCGTCAGATAAAACAGGGCCCGGCACATCGATACCGATACCTATTACATCGTCCTTATTAAGTCCTTTTTCTGTTATCTTTGAAAGCACTGAAGCTGCCACATCATCAAGTACAGGTGTCTGTCCTTTTTCTTTTCTTGAAGGTATCTCCCACTTGTCAAGAAGAGCTCCTGTCTCGTCAAAAAGCCCGAGTTTAACGCTTGTTCCGCCTACATCGGCGCCAAAACATACTTTTCCCATAGTATCATTTCCTCTTATTATTCTTCATTATTGTTGTTTTCACGCATTCTTGCGAGATTTTCATTGAATCTCTTAACAAATTCCTGAGCCGCATTGTAGCCCATCTTCTTCTGACGATGGTTAACCGCTGCTGACTCAACTATGATGGCAAGGTTACGACCCGGTCTTATAGGAATAGAGTGGCACACAACCTTATTGCCAAGGTATTCTGTGTACTGCTCTTCAAGTCCCATACGGTCGTAATCCGCATCTTTGCTCCACTCTTCGAGCTTTATAACAAGGTCGATGGTCTGAGTGTTTTTAACACACTCAACACCAAAGAGAGTCTTAACATCGATGATACCGATGCCTCGAAGCTCGATAAGGTGTCTTGTAATGTCGGGAGCACTTCCGACTAAAGTATCATCGCTAACTTTCTTTATCTCTACCGCATCATCAGATACAAGTCTGTGACCACGCTTGATTAGTTCAAGTGCCGCTTCGCTCTTACCTATACCGCTCTCGCCCACAATAAGGACGCCTTCGCCGTATACATCAACAAGTACGCCGTGTATGGTCACTCTCGGAGCGAGTTCCACATGGAGCCATCTGATAAGCTCTGCCATAAATGAGGATGTGGAGGCTCTGGTTGAAAAGATAGGCACTCCTTTTTCTATGGCCTCATCAAGAAATTCATCTTCCGGCATAATGCTTCTGCAAAAGATAATGCATGGAACCTTGGCGCAAAGAAGTTTTTTGACTATCGAAAGGCGCTGTTCCTTTGGAAGAGTCTGCATAAAGGCATTTTCCACGTTTCCGATTACCTGGACACGGGAATTGTCAAAATAATCAAAAAAGCCTGCAAGCTGCAACGCCGGTCTGTTGACATCGGTATCGGTAACTTCGATCTTGCTGATGTCGATACTTGGCGTAAGGCTCTCAAGCTCCATTTTTTCAACGAGTTTCGTAAGTGAAACACTGTAATTCATATAGAGGCCACCTCCCTTTTTTAACCGTTTTATTGTAACATACGGGGCTTTAAAAAACAAGCGAGAGGGAATGACTTCCCTCTCTATTTATGAAAGAAATTATATACTTCCTCGGCAGACTTTATATTCATGGATTCCACACCGGCAAGCTCTTCTACCGTCGCGGCTTTTATGGCATCAAGAGAAATAAAGGCCTTCATAAGTGCCCTTCGTCTTCTGTCGCCAACTCCCGGTATATCGTCAAGTACAGAGTGTATCTGTGCCTTGCCTCGCAGCGACTTATGGTACTCTATGGCAAAGCGGTGGGTCTCGTCCTGAATACGGGTAATGAGTTTAAAGAGCTCTCCTCTTGTATCTATTGGAAGCTCCACATTATTAAAATACATGCCCCTTGTCCTGTGATTGTCGTCCTTTACAAGACCTGCCACAGGGATATCAAGACCAAGATTTTCAAGAACGCGAAGCGCCACATTTACCTGACCTTTACCGCCGTCCATAAGCAGTATGTCAGGATATCTTGTAAACGAGCCCGTATCCGTATTCATACCGGCCTCTTTAAGGCGCTGCTCTTCTTCGATGCCGTGCCTAAAGCGCCTTGTAAGCACTTCTTCCATGCAGGCGTAATCATCCTGCCCGGATACAGTCTTTATCTTAAACCTTCGGTAGTCATTTTTCTTTGGCTTTCCGTCTTCATATACCACCATGGAGCCAACCTGCTCAAAGCCGCTGGTGTTGCTTATATCAAAGGATTCAGTGCGGCGAAGCCCCGTAAGGCCAAGAAGCTCTTCCATTTCGTGCATGGCTCCGATAGTCCGCTCCTGCTCTCTTTTTATCTTTTCGCTGTCGCGGTCAAGGACCATAACAGCATTTTTGTGGGCAAGATCAAGAAGCTTTGCTTTTTCGCCGCGCTGCGGTACTTTTATGCTTACTTTACTGCCCCGGCGCTCTGAAAGCCACTCTTCAAGAAGAGCCGTATCCTCAAAAGTCTCCTCTACAAAAAGCTCCTTTGGTATAAAAGGAGTACCTGAATAATACTGCTTTATAAAGTCAGAGAAAATATCTCCTCTTTCTTCGTCTGCAACTCCCGTAAGATAAAAATGTTCTCTGCCTATAAGCCTTCCCTCTCTTACGAAGAACACCTGCATAACAGCCTCATCTTCAGCCCTTGCAAGAGCAATGATATCACGGTCTTCCTGGCTGTCATTGTTGTTTATCTTCTGGCGGGTGCTCATTTTTTCAACTTCCCCGATAAGATCCCTTACCCTTGCCGCTTCCTCAAAATTAAGCTCAGCGGAGTACTTTTGCATTTCTTCCGTAAGGAGCTTTTTAACAGGTCCGTAATTTCCCTCAAGGAAGCTTACCACTTCATCCACATTTTTCCTGTACTCATCTTTTCCTATATAGCCGCCGCAAGGCCCCGTACAGTTTCCTATCTGATACTGAAGGCACGGTCTGTCTTTGCCGATATCTTCAGGAAGTTTTCTGTTGCAGGACCTTATCTTGTAAAGCTTTCTTATAAGCTCTAGAGTTTCTTTTATGGAAGAGGTATAAGGACCAAAATAGCGCGCTTTATCCCTCTTCATGATATGAGTTGAAAAAACGCGCGGAAAATCCTCCGAGACGGTAACCTTGATATAAGGATAACTTTTATCGTCCTTTAACATAGTGTTGTAATGAGGGCGATGCTCCTTTATAAGGTTGCACTCAAGAACCAGTGCCTCCACCTCGGAATCTGTTATTATATATTCAAAATGGTCAATGTGGCTCACCATTTTTCTTATTTTTTCGGAATGACGATTACCGCTTTGAAAATACTGGCGTACCCTGTTTTTAAGGCTTATGGCTTTGCCAACGTATATGATCTCATCGGTTTTGTCATGCATGATATAAACTCCCGGCTTAGCCGGGAGTTTCTTAAGTTCTTCCTGAATATCAAACATTTTCGGTATCCTTTGAAGGTTCGTTTATATCTGCTGCAGGTTCTGCATTTTCAGGCTCTTTGCTTTCAGGATCTTCTTCCTTTTTAGCCTCTTCCTGCTCGCCCTTAAATATCTTCATAAACTCTGCTCCTGTGATGGTTTCCTTTGAGATAAGGAAATCTGCGATCTCAAGGAGTTTGTCTTTATGCTCTGTGATCTGTGCCTTGGCCTTTTCGTACGCCCCCTTAAGAAGTTCCATAACCTCGTTATCAACATCTGCCGCAGTTTTATCTGCACAGTTAAGAACAGGTCTTCCGTCAAGGTACTGGCTTTCTACGGTTTCAAGTCCCATAAGGCCAAAGTGCTCGCTCATACCGTACTGGGTTACCATACTTCTTGCAATGGCGGTAGCCTTCTCGATATCATTTGAAGCACCGGTGGTAACAGAACCAAAGATGACTTCTTCTGCTGCTCTTCCTCCAAGAAGAGAAACAAGTCTTGCATAAAGCTCTTCCTTGCTCATAAGGAATTTCTCTTCTTCAGGAACCTGCATTACATAACCAAGGCTTCCCATGGTACGTGGAACGATGGTGATCTTTTGAACAGGCTCGGCATCCTTTTCAAGTGCTGTAATAAGAGCATGTCCAACCTCGTGACAGGCTACTATCTTCTTTTCCTGCTCTCCAAGGATACGGTCTTTCTTTTCTTTACCGGCGATAACAACTTCAACAGCCTCAAAAAGGTCTTTCTGGCTTACAAGCTGTCTGCCGTCCTTTACAGCCATAATGGCTGCCTCGTTTATCATATTGGCAAGATCTGAACCAACCGCACCGCTGGTAGCCATAGCGATGGCATCAAGATCTACCGTTTCATCAAGTTTAACATCTTTTGAGTGTACTTTAAGTACTTCCACTCTGCCCTTAAGATCAGGCTTATCTACGATAATACGTCTGTCAAAACGGCCGGGGCGAAGAAGTGCTTTATCAAGGACTTCCGGTCTGTTTGTAGCAGCAAGGATAACAAGACCTTTGCTTGAATCAAAACCGTCCATCTCCGCAAGGAGCTGGTTTAAAGTCTGCTCTCTCTCGTCGTTGCCGCCACCGCCGTAGCGTGAATCTCTGCTCTTACCGATGGCATCCACCTCGTCGATAAAGATGATACAAGGTGCCATACTCTGGGCCTGCTTAAAGAGCTCTCTTACTCTTGAAGCACCCATACCGACAAACATCTCAACAAAGTCAGAACCGGAAAGAGAGAAGAAAGGAACATTTGCCTCTCCTGCCACTGCCTTTGCAAGAAGTGTTTTACCTGTACCCGGAGGTCCAACAAGAAGGGCTCCCTTTGGAAGCTTTGCTCCGATAGATGTGTATTTGCCGGGGTTGTGAAGGAAATCAACCATCTCGGTAAGTGATTCCTTAGCTTCTTCTTGGCCTGCCACATCTGCAAATGTAACTCCTGTCTTTTTCTCTACGTACATCTTTGCAACGCTTTTATTCATTCCCATAAAACCGCCGCCGCTGCTCTTGCTGATCTGCTTATACATAAAGAACATTATAAGCCAGATGCCTGCAAAAGGAAGCACGTATACAAGAAGGATAGAAAGAAGGGCAGAGCTCTTCTCTTTAACAGGAGCATTAAACTCAACTCCCGCCCTTTCAAGCCTTGATACAAGGTCCGGGTCACTTACATAACCTGTGTAATATGTGATTGAGTAAAGCGGGGACTCCTGAAGCTTAGGAACAGCAACGATCCTGTTATCTTCAAGGGAAACGGTCATTATCTTTCCTTCGTCCACCATCTTGATAAACTGGTCGTAGGTGATCTCCTTGTTTGTTGAATCCTTTACAAGGCTCACCATATACCACATCATAAGAAAGAGAATACCGGCAACTATAAGGGTTATTATCCCGGCTCTGCGGTTCATGTTGTTGCCGCCGCTGCCGTCTCCTCCGTTATTTGGTCTGTTATTATCTTCGTTCATGGAAACTCCTTAATTCTTATCTTTTTCTGCATGAGAGTATATCTTATGCAAACAAATTACTCAATAAAATAAAAATAAACTTTTAATAAAAAGAAATCACTTAGAAGCTTTGCTTCTTAGAGATTTCTTTGTTCTGGCTGCCAAAGGCAGAGCAGAACTTCCTTAGCTTTGCTTCTTAAGCTTCACTTATTTTCTGTTTTTCTCATAGATCACCACAAGTCCTTTTAGAAGAAGCGACTCATCGTAAATGATCTCGCGCTTGCAATGTGGCACTATAACCCCCGCAAGCCCGCCGGTGGCAATGACTGTAACAGGCATGCCAAGTTCTGACTCAATCCGGTCTATCATCCCGTCTATCATGGCAGCATTACCGTATACGCTTCCGCTCTTCATACTCTCTATGGTATTGCGCCCGATAACTCTTTCCGGCGCATCAAAGCCGATGCGAGGAAGCTGGCTTGTTCTTGTGACCATAGAGTCAAGTGCCGTAACAACCCCGGGCATAATAGGACCCCCAAGGAATCGTCCATTTTCATCTATTACGGAAATTGTGGTAGCTGTTCCCATATCTACTATGGCAAGAGGCGGCTTATGTTCCGCAAGTGCAGCTACAGCTCCAACCACAAGGTCTGCCCCAAGCTGTGCCGGGTTATCTATAGCTATCTTAAGTCCGTTCTTAAGGCCCGGGCCTACTATAAGCGGAGTAAGGTCAAGTACCTTTGTTACCGCTCTGCTGATAACTTCTGTAAGTGGCGGAACTACTGAAGAAATGATACTGCCCGTTACGTCCATTATATTTATCTTATAAACCTCAAAAAGGTTTTTAAAGTCGATGGCATATTCAAGTTCTGTTTTGGTGTGCTTTGTTGCGATGCGCTCTTCAAAAAGCACCTTTTTCCCGTCAACGCAGCCAAGTACGATGTTTGTATTGCCCATATCAATGACAAAAAGCATATAATTCCCTCCTGTAACCTCGGCATACTGCCGAAACATATGAAATATTATTGCATTCTTAATTGTACAACAAGCCGCGTGATGTTGCAAGGAAAAGGAAAACCGCCCTTTTTTAAAGTTTTGCCTTTAAAAAGAGCGGTTAGTATTACATGTTGTCAAAATTTCTTCTGACTGCTTTGATAAATTCTTCGGTATTAAGGGTTTTAACGCCCGTAAGTGTAGTGATAAGAGCAAGGTCCTTTGTCATCTCTCCGCCTTCAACGGTAGATATGACAGCCTTTTCAAGTTTGTCTGCAAAAGCAACAAGTTCAGGCAGCTTATCAAGCTCTCCGCGTTTTCTTAAAGCCCCTGTCCATGCAAATATGGTGGCAATGGAGTTTGTACTTGTCTCTTCGCCCTTAAGGTGCTTGTAATAGTGGCGCTGAACGGTTCCGTGGGCTGCCTCGTATTCGTAAACTCCCTTAGGAGATACAAGTACGGAAGTCATCATGGAAAGTGAGCCGTAAGCTGTGGCGAGCATGTCGCTCATAACGTCGCCGTCATAGTTCTTGCAGGCCCAGATATATCCGCCCTCAGAACGGATAACTCTGGCAACAGCATCATCTATAAGTGTATAGAAATACTCGATACCAAGCTTTTCAAAGGTCTCTTTGTATTCCTTCTCATAGATTTCCGCAAAAATAT
>JAEEOQ010000060.1 GCA_016284355.1 Lachnospiraceae bacterium | reverse complement strand
ACCGTTCCTGCTCCCACAAGCATTTCAGGGTATTCCTTTGCTAGTATTTCTATGGCTTCTTTTGCCGCATCAGTTCTAAAAGTAACTTCAGCTGCCAAAAGTCCCCCTTTAATGAGCGCCCTGCCAAGAGGCAGCGCATCTTTTGCAGAGTCAATAACGACCACAGGTATTATCCCGGTCTTTCTTATCTTTTCTGTAATATCTTTTTCCATTACAACAATTCCTCTCTTTTTTGTTTTAATCCTACTCTACCCAAGAGAAAAATCACATTGCACGGCTTGTTATGGATATTGCAAAAGTTGCGATATGATGTTAATATTATAAAAAACGTGTCCGGGGGATATCATGAAAAAGAACTTACGCGCCAACTTTTCAAACAGACAATATATGCTTTCAAAAGACTTTGAGATCTTTTATTACAGCGATGTGGGTCTTAAAAATCTTAAAAGTCACAGCCACGACTATTATGAATTCTATTTTTTCCTTGAAGGAAATGTTTTGATGCATATAGGCGATAAAGTGTATCCTCACTCTCCCGGGAGCCTTATGGTAATTCCTCCCCATATGCCGCACTTTGCGCAGATTCTTGATGATGCCGTCCCTTACAGGCGTTTTGTTTTCTGGCTTTCACTTGATTACTGCAAGGGGCTTGAGGCCCTTTCTCCGGATTATACGTATCTTATGAAAAGAGCCGACGCGGGAGAATACATATATCATTTTGAAACCATAGGATTTAACAGTATTCAGAGCAAGCTTTTTTCTCTCATAGAAGAAGTACACGGAAACAGATTCGGTAAAGACACAAGGCTTTCCATATGCGTAGAAGATCTTTTACTTCACCTTGGGAGGCTCATATATGAAAGCGAAAATAAACTTCCTGCAGATGCAATGACAGACCTTTACGACTCCGTCCTTGCATATGTAGAGGAGCATATAGAAGAAAACCTTTCTTTAGACCTTTTATCGAAAAAGTTTTTTATTAGCAAATACCATATTTCTCACGTTTTTACAGACAATATGGGAATCTCTATACATAAATATATAACAAAAAAGCGCCTTGCTCTTTGCAAAGACGCTATTACAAGTGGCACCCCCGTAAATGCTGCAGCGTTAGCCTGCGGTTTTTCCGACTATTCATCATTTTACAGAGCGTTTACAAAAGAATACGGATGCTCACCCACAGCCCTCAGGCAAAACGCCATAAAAGCTCTGAAGTAGGCATCCGCTTATTATTTAAAGCTCTGTCCTTACGCCGTTTATCTTAACGTGTTCGTTTTCGCTCATAGGAATAACGATGCATTTTTTGCCGTCTATCATCTCTGTACGGATAGAGTCTGTTTTCTCAGGCTTAACCGAAAGAATTACCTCAAATTCCGCAAGGTCTGATTTGGTGGTAACCTCTGCTATCTCAGCCTTTTCTTCCTCATTCTTTTTGATCTCTTCCTTAAGAGCGCAGACCTCTTTTACAAGTTCTTTCTTTTCCTTCTCCTTTGCGTTTGCTCTTACCAGCTTTTCATCAAGAAGCACGTCAAGAGTAGGTATCTCGTCTTCAAATTCGGTCTTTATGACCTCTTTGATATTTCTTGCTTCATCGCCCTCAATACCGTTTTCAACAAGGATCTCATCCATAACAGCATCATCAAGAAGGATAGGCTCAGGGAAACTTTCCTCATCTTCCCCTGCGTTAACTCTTACACTGAAAGACTCCTGGATGTCTGCAAAAACGTCTTCTGCCTTATCTTCGCTATCTGAAAAGACTTTCTTTACGATGCTCTTAAAAGCTTCGCGTTTTTCGGTATTGGTGCGTTTGCTTCCGCAGCCAAGTACTCCTTCTGCAAATTCGGCGTGGGAATCCTTAGGGTCTTTTATAAAATAGTCAACTTTATGGATATCCGCGCTGTGGTCGTTAAATGCAGGGAAAAGGAAACCTATCTCAGGAACGCCCACTACCCAGTCTCTAACTCTTGCGCCAATACGGTGCTCGTCTTCTCTGTAGCCAAGTCCTGCCTTGCTAAGATCTACAGGACAAATAGAAACAAGGAGATAATCATAAACCTCTTCAGACTCATCAAGCTTGTTGTTATCCGATGTACGCTTCATAATGTCATAAGTATCATGGAAAACAAGGATGAGATAATTACTTACATAACTGTAGTTTTCTATAACAAGGTCGTAAAGCCTGTCAAGAAGGTCCTCATTTGTAAGATTGCTCTCTCGAAGTCCCATAAGAAACTGCTGTCTTCCGCCCGGTGCTTCCTGATCACGCTCATAATCAAGCTCTAAGATATTGTTCCCCGGAGTTCCCCCAAGAGTCTTCTTTGCTATCTCAAGGAATTTATAGAATTCGTCCGCCTCAAGATTTAAGAATACTTCGTTAAGCTTAAGGAGTTTCTGCTTGTTTGAATCAACATAGCAGCCTGCCATACGGCTTATGGAAGTGTCTTTCTTAAATCTTTTTCTAAGTTCCATTACATCTGATTTGTTCATATTATCTGCCTTTCAGGTATATTTTCTTAAAAACGACCGCGTAAGGATCATTCCTCGCGGTCGTGCGTAAGTTTCTTTAATTCTTCTCTTTGAATGTAGGTAACCAGTTCGTCAATCTTAGGGTATGATTTTAAGAACTGACATCCGATCTTCGTAACTCCGGTCTCTTTGTTATATCTGCAATGTACCACTCTTGTTGCAACCTTATAGGTCTGGGTTTCTCTGCCTACTCTGTAGGTAAAACCGATAATTACCTCTTCATTTGTTTCGATATGATGCTCGCCCCTGGCGTTAATACCTATGCCGGATCTTGATACGTCAAACACATATGTCTCTGCAGACATTTTTACATTAACGGGAGCAAAGTCAGCTCTTGATGAAAGCTTGACTCTGACATCTTCGCGCCTGTTTGTCGGTTTTTGAATTTTTTTGCATACTATGGCATGGACATGCTTGCCCTTATGTGCCACGATAGGCATTTCCTCAAGCGGAAAAAAATAGATCCTGTTATCGATAACTACCTGTGCTTTGACTTTAAGCCCCTTAAATGAGTAATATTTTCCTTCTTTATTCTGTAAAGGCTTAACATAAAGAGCACCAAGTTCCTTCCCCGCCTCAAGTGCCTCTGTATTTAAAGAAACCACCGATCCGCTGTTTGTGGTGGTATTGATCGTAATCCTGGTTCCAACAGGAATCTGACCAACATACATTTCATCTGCCATTTTATTGTAAATCCCTTTCAAACTATACTTTAAAATCCCAGTGCATCTATTTTAACATCTACGCCCTTATTTTTCAATATAAAGCCTTATTGACCTCATCCACAAATTGTGATAAAATTAAAGTAGGAATATAGATTTGACGATAATACTTTTAGAATACAAGATTTTAGGAGGCAAACTTATGAAATGCAAAAGAAGACCCATTGTAGCCGAACTTGAAAAATATGAAATTGGCAAAGGCCTTGAAGACGGCTTTGAGCCCCTTGCCGATGTAGTAACAAAAATGTGGATCGTTACAGACAATCTTGTCCGCATTACAAATAAAGACGGAGTTATCGTATGTCCTTATATAACAAACCGCCGCGGTCGTACCTTTATACAAGAGGGCGATTACATCGTGGTTGAATCAGACGGTGCAAAGCTTGTATGCGGCGAAGATAAAATAGACGATCGTTACGAAAAAATATAAAAGCCTGAAGCGCCCTGATAGTTTTCAGGGCGCTTTGTTTTTACTTAAATACCTTATAAAAGGCGTCACTTTCCGTGCATCTTCTCCACTCTTTTTCGTCATTTCCGTTAGGATCTCCGCATTTAAAAAAGCTGCTCCAGCACTTTATCATCCCCCGCGAAATTTCCTCATCATGCTCATCAAGCGGTCTCCAGCAATAAGAGAGGCTCCCGAATACATACCAGAGCTCCGCAGAATGGAAAGCGCCGGCATCGTCTCCCGGTAGTTTTCTGTCAAAGTAGTAAACAAATGACGGTTTTTTCATCCTTTTTGCGTATTCGACATTTGCCCTGTGCATAGGGTTTGTCTCCGGCGTTTTATCCGTATTTTCCGCCGTGATATCGTCTCCGTTTGAACCTAATATATATTCGATATCAAGCACATTTCCGGCATCTACGCTTTCCTTAATGCCTTCTTTAAGAAGCTTTCCGTCTATTACCGGTGCATAGGGCATACCCATTCTTTTTTCAAAAGATTTCCCCATTGCACTTAAAAGAACATTTTTTATTTCTTCCTCACTTAATGACTTAATCTTATCTAAAGCAGCCTTTTTTGACGTTTCATCTTTTAGGACGTTACCTATGTCAATCCCGGCAGCCTCAAGAAAATCGTCCCCGAAAATCTTTGCCTCTTCTGCTCTTCTTAGTCTTCCAAGCGGATTATCATAACCGCCTCCGCTTTGAAGTATCATCCTTTTTACAAGGCCGTCAAGTTCTTTTGACACAGCAAGCGCCTGAAGGCTCATAGCTCCCGCCGACTGACCGAAGGCACTGATATTACAGGGATCACCGCCAAACTCTTTTATATTTTCTTTTACCCATTTTATGGCAGCCACTATATCCCAAAGCCCGTAATTGCCACCTGCAGCGCTTTCCCCGTCTTTGCCAAATAGCGGATGGCAAAGAAAGCCAAGAGCGCCAAGCCTGTAATTGATAGTAACCACAATAACCCCTTCTTTTGCAAGGTTATCGCATACAAAAGGAAGATTGCTGCCGGCTCCGCTCATAAAGGCGCCTCCATGCACGTATACGGCTACAGGAAGTTTTTCGGTATATCCTTTCGGAACCCATATATTAAGATACAAACAATCTTCACTTACAGGCACATCAAACTCAGGGTTACTATAAAATTCTTTTTTGTAAAACCCGCCCATAGGATTTTCAAACTGTATGCTCTTACACCTGAAACTGTCTGCCTTATATACACCTTCCCAAGGCAAGGGATTTTCAGGCTTTTCAAAGCGAAGTTTTCCCACAGGAGGAGCCGCATAAGGAACGCCTTTAAATATGTGACATCTGTCACTTTCCGTTCCCTCTATCTTACCGTACTTAGTACTAACGATCATATCTGCTGCTTCCTTTCTATGGCTTCTTTATCTCATTCAGCTCTTTGTTTATATCAAGCATAGTATCAGGCATATCCGCAAATCTTTTCTCAATAACACTCTTTAAAGATAGCCCTTGCGGTATCACGTCATTATCAAAGAGAGGGATCATGTCCGGGATATATTTTTCAAGAACTTCTCTTGCACTTTCAAGAACTTCTTGTATATTATCAAGAATACTCAAATATCCTTCCCTTACCATTTCCTCGTCTTTTATAAACCAGTTTCTGACTACTCCCTCACCGCTATCAGGCAGTACATAGCTTTCATCTGCTGTGTCGCAAAGCCTGAAAACAGCCTCGTCGCTGCATTTTTCCGAAATAACTTTTACAAGATTTTCGCCTTCTTTGAGGTTTACATTTTTAAATAAAGCCGTCCCGTTTTCTATCTTGGTTATTTCTGCTGTATTTTTATCGTTTACAAAAAGAGTTACATCCTTAAGATTTGTATACACCTTTATATCGATAGTGCTGTCTGTCCTGTTTGCAAATCTTTTGCTGCAGATGTGTACAAAAGGTTCATCTGACCACATGGACTTATAATAGTAAAAAGCGTCTTTTCTTGTTTTTCTGTCATGGGTCACAAGACCTTTTCCGTTTAGGTACTTTACTCCGCCTTCATCTCTTCTGTCGCTTGAAAAATCAAACATGTTCCAGATATAAGAACCCCAAAGGTAGTCCTTGCTTAAGAATATAGGATAAACTGTCTCATGGAAAAGAGCCTGATATTCTTCGGAATAATCCCTTACATGTGGTTCTTTTGAATGAAGCCTGATATTAGCATCAACGCCGTATTCACTGATACCGACAGGTAATTCTTTTCTTTTTGCGTGAAGATCGTCAAGGAACCCCGAATAATCCTGCATCTTTCCATAATACCAGCCAAAATACAGATTATATCCCACCATGTCAGTTACACCGTTAAGTCCGCTTTCAGGCTTTACATTAAGAAGGTTTGCAGCCGTAACAAGCCTTGTGTTATCAAGACTCTTTGCGATATTTGCAAGTTTTTTACATTCTTCATGCATAAAGGCAGCATCTTTAAACATTCCTATTTCGTTTTGGATTCCCCAGCAAAAGATAGATGGATGATGTATATTCTGATAGATAAGCTCTTTAAGCTGCTCTTCCGTATTTGCAAAAAGTTCCGGGTTCTCAGTCATTTTAAGCATAGGTATTTCCGCCCATGTAAGAAGACCGTCTTCATCGCATCTGTCGTATGCTTTCTCCGGATGCTGGTAGTGTGAAAGCCTTACTCCGTTGGCTCCCACCTCTTTTATGATGTCAAAATCCTCATCAAGCATCTCATCAGTTACTGCGTTAAAAACTCCGGCTCTGTCCTGATGCTTTGCCACGCCGCAGATCCTGACTCTCTTGCCGTTTAAAAACAGGCCTTTATCAGGATCCATGACCACTTTTTTAAAGCCAAGCCTTGTCTTTACTAGGTCCTTTTCGCTTCCGTCTGCCATAAGATAAGAATAAAGGTAATAAAAATGCACATCATTTTTGCCGTTCCAAAGAACCGGATCCTTTACTCTTAAGCTTCCCTCATCATTTGCAGAAACTATACACTCTGCTACTTCTTTTCCGTTTTCATCTTTAAGGATATGCCTGCAGAGAGCCTCTTTTTCTGTTTTTACGTGAGCGCGCACCCTTACGCAGCCGCTTCCGTCTTCTAAAACATCGGCAATCGCTATAACTCCGTTAGTTCCGTAAAAACTTCTGTCAAAGCAATCCTTGTTTGTTATAATAAGTCCTGCTCCTCTGTTTAAGCCGCCAAATACCGTAAAATCGCCAAAGTTTGGTATTACATCAGGAGTAATGGAATTATCAAGCAAAGCCTCTATTACCGCTTCTCCTTTTTTTACCGCATCTTCCGGTATCTCAACCCGGAAAGCACTATATCCGCCTTTGTGTTCACATACCGGCTTTCCGTTTATATATATTTTGCTTTTCTGATCTGCTGCTTTAAAATCGAGAAAATACCTTTTATTTTTATCTGCAAATCTGACAGTCTTTTTATATACTGCTTTTCCGTGGTATCTGTCCTCATCTTTATACCAGGTATGAGGCAGCGAAACAGTTTCAAAAGGCAGACTGCTTCCGGGTACAAACTCATTTTCAGGTAATCTTGCGAATTGCCACTCGCTGTTTAAATCTATTATTTCCATTTAGATGTCCCTTTCAAAATCATTCTCCAAAACCAAACAAATCCCTGTTCATTTAGTTTAACCTTTTACAGCTCCCACTGTCAAACCCTTCATATAGTATTTCTGAAAGAACGGGTACAGTATTATCATAGGGATCATTCCTACCACTGCTATGGCAAGTCTCATGGAAAGAGACGGTATATTTGCCACATCTGTTGCTACGGAAGATGCGTCCATAGACTGAGCAAGATACTTTACGTTGGTTAACATGTTGTTAAGAAGAGCCTGTATACCTACAAGATTTTTATCAGTTATGTAATAAAGGCTGTTGGTCCAGTCATTCCAGTACATAAGCGCTTTCATAAAGCCTATGGTGGCAATGATAGGCGTACTTAAAGGAAGCACCATCTTAAAGAAGATGCCAAATTCATTCATTCCGTCTATTCTGGCACTCTCAAGTATAGCCGGCGGAATATTGTTCTGAAAAAACGACCTTGTGATCATTATATGAAAGGCGTTACAAAGCATATTTGGCACAAGCAATGCCCAGATTGTATTCTTGATATGAAAAAGTGTTGTCCACATCATGTAACTTGGTACAAGTCCACCTGAAAACAGCATGGTAAAAAGTACAAGAAAACTTAATATCCCTCTTCCCGGAAGCTCCTTAACCGTAAGGGTGTAAGAAAGCATGGTTGTAATAAGTATGCTGACTATGGTCCCCGTAAACGTAACGATTATAGTTATAAAATAGGAATGAAAAACGCTTCCCTCTTTAAAAATATATTTATATGCAGTAAAATCAAAACTCTTTGGCACCAGCGAATATCCGTATTTAATTATGTCTGATTCCGGCGACATGGATGAGATAAACAAAAGCGCTATCGGAAACAAAACAAGTACGGACATTATGATAAGCACCAGGTGACAAATTGTCTGAAATCCCAGATCTTTTCTAACCATTACAACTTCCTCCTTAGAACATGGCGTTCTCTTTGCTGATCTTTTTTACCAGCATATTAGTAAAAAACACAAGGCAAAATCCCACTACCGACTGATAAAAACCGGCTGCTGCCGTCATTCCGAGATTTGATGTGTTTAAAAGTCCCCTGTATACATATGTATCTATGGTCTGGGTAACATCAATTATTGCTCCGCTGTTCATAGGCACCTGATAAAACAGACCGAAATCCGAGTTGAATATTTTTCCAACCGCAAGGATCGTAAGGGTGATGATCGTTGGAACTATACAAGGTATGGTAATCTTGGTAAAACTCTGCCATCTTCCGGCGCCGTCAATACTTGCAGCCTCGTAAAGGCTTGTATCTATGGCGGAAATATTGGCAAGATACAAGATACAGCTTGTTCCTGTCATCTGCCAGAAATGTACAAATGTAAGAATAAACGGCCACCATTTCTTTTCGCTGTAAAATGAGACAGGCTCAAGCCCTAAAGGGATCAGTATGTGGTTATTGATAAAGCCTGTATCGCCTGCCAGTATTGCATTTACAAGATATGAAACAATGATAACAGACAGAAGGCTTGGAAAAAGTATAACTGTCTGGTAAACCTTTCTTGACAGGCTGCTCTTAAGCTCATGAAGCAAAAAGGCGGTCATAATGGAGATCACAAGTCCAAGCACAATAAAGGTAAGATTGTAAAGCAATGTGTTTCTTGTCATTATCCATGCATCCGCATTTGAAAAAAGAAACTTAAAATTCTGAAGGCCTATCTTCTTGCTGCCAAATATTCCTCCGCTAACCGAATACTTCTCAAAAGCCAGAATCAGTCCGCTCATTGGGATGTAACAGTTTATAAAAAAATAGATCAATCCCGGCAATGCCATGATATAAAAAGGCCAGTATTTTTTCAGCCTGCTGCTAAGATTCTTTTTTTTCATGATATTGCTATTCCTCCTAAAAAAAGCGGGCGTCCGAATCACTCGCACGCCCGTATTTTACTTTTTTACTTTCCTAAGTAAGCGTCAAGCTGCGCCTGTTTTTCCGCGATAACCTTATCGATTCCCGCGTCTTTAAGGGCTTTGTTAAATTCAGGAAGGTACTGATCCGGGTCCATAACACCTGTTTCAAGTCCTGTCTGATATTTAGCACGAACGTTATCAAGCTGTGTTATCTCGTTTGTAACGGAATCTGTGTTAAATGCAAATCCAAGTGCTACAGAACGTCTTGCGCTGCTGTTTGCATCGTTAAGAAGTTTTACATAGTCAGGATTTTCTGTTACCCAACGTATTGCTACGGTATTTGATACAGAAGCTCCAAGGTGGTATGTGCATGAATTTGCATCCTGTCCTTCAGGATACTCTGCCATTCCGTCGCCGTTTACCACATAATGTGTTCCCTCGATACCATACTTTATAAGGTTCCCAAGCTCAGTATCAGAAAACCAGAGGTTAAGGAATTTCATACATGCTTCAGGATGCTTTGTATTACTCATAACTGTGTAGGTTACGTTATTATAAGTACGTCCAACTGCATCTCCAAGCATTACGATTCCGATAGGTTTTCCGATAGATGTTGTCTGATAGAATTTTGTGTTAAAGTCTGTCTGTCCAAGGGTTGAAAATGCTGCATCATTCTGTGTGAGAGTTCCAAATCCGTCTGTCTGGGTCTGGATATCCTTGCTTGAATATCCCTTCTGGTTCCAGTCATACATGATCTTGCAAAGTCTTGCATACTCATCTGATTCAAAAAGATTTACAACCTCTGAAGTCTTTCCGCCGTCAAGAAGCACGCCGTAATTATTTCCAAGGTCATCCCATGTTCCGTACTGGAAGTTTGATGCTGTAGCACCTGTATTCATTACATAAGGAGTCATGTCAGGCTTTGCTTCCTTAACTGCTGCAAGGATAGGCTCCCAGTCTTCAAGAGTTTTAACATTTGCTACCTGATCTGTAAGTCCAAGTTCATCTACCACATCCTGGCGATAAATAAGACCCATATTCCATGCATATGCGGCATAAATAGGAATAGCATACTGACGGCCGTCTATCATACCGCCTTTAAGGTACTCGCCTTCTGTCGCTATGATATCCTGACCATACTCATTAAGAAGGTCGGTAAGATCAAGGCAGGCGCCCTGGGAATAAGCATTTAAGTATCCGCCGTAGTTTGCCATGATATCAACATCCTCTGTTCCGCTAAGTAAAAGAGAATACTGACCAAACCACTGTCCGAACTGAAGCGGGCAAAACTCAACTTCAACACCGATCTTGGCTCTAGTGATCTCGTTTACTTTCGCCATGACTGCATCGATATCATCGTATTTTCCGGAAGTCGGTACCCAGATCTTGATCTTTTCCACTTTGGCGCTTTCTGTGTTTTTAGCAACCTCTGTGGTTTTTTCTGATGTGTTTTCCGGTTTTGCATCGTTCTTTTGCGCAGATTTGCCGCAGCCTGCAAAAAGGCTTACAAGCATTACTGCCATCATTAATAAAGCAGTTATTTTTTTCATTTTCTTTCCTCCTGAAAAAAGTATGATTAAAATTTACATGAATATAGTAACAAAAGGCAGAGTTTTTATGATATAATAAAATTGCTTAAAATAGAAAAATATTGAAGTGAGGAAAAAGATTTTGAAAAAAGACCTGAGTACTGCGGAAAATATGTTAGAACTTCTGAAAACACTGTTTCAGATTAATTTTACCTTTATAAATGACAGAGCTTCTCTGGACAGTTTTGTAAATAAACACAGATTTCACCCTTTTCAGCGTATGTTTACCTCAGAGGTTCTCATAAAGACTTTAGAGAATATGCAAAAAGATACAATGCTCATATTAACAGACGCTTTCACCATACGGCTTTTTCTGTTCTATCTTTTTGACACTCCGGTCATTATGGGTCCCTTTACATCCTCTTCCCTCTCATCAAGAGATGTAAACTCTATCCTTGCCAAATATTCTCTTGCGGGTGTGGAGAGCGAAAAACTTCTGTATTATATCAGTTCTTTCCCAAGTTACCCTGAAAATCAGATGACCCATTTAGTAAGTTCATTATTAAATGTTCTGTTTCCCAGTGAGCAAAGCCGTGAAATATTACATATCAACTATTTTGAAAATCCTGATTACGACTCTGAAGACAAGGAAGCGGCAAAGAGAGAAAACCAGATAAGTCTCCTTGAAAAAAGATATAACTATGAGCAGGCCTTTATTGAAAATATTAAAAGAGGAAACGCCAGAAAAGCCATACAGAATCTTCACAATATGCAGATGGATGTTTCTTATCTGAAACGAATAGGTACAACTCTTGATAATGAGAAAGTAGGTGCTGCCATAGTAAGGACTACCGCAAGACTTGCCGCAAAAGACTCCGGTCTTCCAAGTGTTATAATCGACAAGATATCATCCGAAAACACCGTATCTGTTATCCACGCTCAAAGCGTAGATGCCATCATAGGTTCGCAGGAAGATATGATAAGAGATTTTTGCAAAGCCATAAGAGTGCAAAATGAAAAACGCTACAGTGCTCTTGTGCAAAGCGCCATTTACTCTCTTGAAAAAGAATATGCAAACGAGATAACAGTAGAATCTTTAGCAAAAGAACTGGAAGTTTCCCCAAGTTTTCTTATACGTACCTTTAAAAATGAAACCGGTACCACCCCCGGCAACTACCTGAAAAATTTCAGGTTAAAACAGGCGGCGGGGCTGCTTTCCGCCACAGAACTTCAGGTTAATGATATTGCAATTCTGTCGGGAATACCCGATGCTAACTATATGATAAAGCTCTTTAAAGAGCAATACGGCATGACGCCCATAAAATACAGAAAACTTTACAGGGTTTAAAAAAAGACAGCCGGTGGGGGCAGGCCCCGCGGCTGTCTTTATATTATTTTATTCTGCTGTATAGAAGATCTTTGCAAGCGGTGAATCGCTGCCAAGGATCAGAGTCTTGTTTCCGCCCTTAAGGGAACTCTTTGCCGCGTCAAGTGAACGAACAAAGGAGTAAAACTCGGCCTTGTCTGTGCTGTTGTAAGCTTCAGAAAGGATACGCATGTACTCTGCTTCGCCCTCTGCCACTATCTTTTCAGCTTTTGCCTCAGCCTCTGAAAGGTTGATGGCTATTTCCTTATCGGTACCGTTTCTTATGATCTGCGCTTCGGATTCACCCTCTGCCTTGAAGGTTGCGGCGATCTTGTCACGCTCTGAGATCATACGCTCATAAACTGCTGTCTTGTTGTCGCTTGGAAGGTCAAGGTGCTTCATCTCGATTGAAACAAGGTGGATACCGTACTGCTCCATAACATTTCCAACAGCACTCATCATATCTTCTGAAAGCTTTCCGTTACGTCCGCTTATGACATCGTCCTGATTCATGGAAGAAATAACATTCTTCATGGCGTTGTAAACGATGGTGTTGATACGTCCCTCTGCGTTTGAAACAGAACTGTTAAGGGTCTGGGCAAACTTAAGAGGATCTGTGATCTTCCAGAGAACAAAGCTGTCTGCCACCATAGTCTTCTTATCCATAGTGATAACATCTGAAGGATCAAGATCGTAAATAAGAAGTGACTTTGGAAGTGTATCTGCAGTCTGGATGATAGGGATCTTAAAGGAAAGACCGGCCTGTGTTACCACATGGTCTACTTTTCCAAACTGCTTTACAAGAGTATATTCGTCAGCTCTTGTAACAATAAAACTGCTGTCAAATACGATAAATCCGGCAATGAGGATTATCGCAAGAACTATACCAAATACTTTTTTCTTCATATCTTTCTTCTCCTATTCCTCTGCGTTATTGTCGTATGTTACGGTGTTTCCGGTATTTCCGCCATTTTCAACGGTTACCAGTGACTCTATCGGAAGGATCTTTTCTGTGGTTCCCGATTCGCTTTCGATTATCACCTTAAGTCCCGGAAGAACATCTTCCATGGTCTCGTAGAACATACGCTGTTTTGTGATAAGAGGATATTTCTTGTACTCTTCGTACATGGAGTTAAATCTTGAAACCTGACCTTCTGCCTCGTTGATACGCTCCTGCTTCTTACTTTCTGCCTGTTGCATGATCTTATCAACCTTGGCCTGGGATTCAGGTAATTTCTCGTTTCTGTACTTGTTTGCGTTGTTTATGGAAGTTTCCTTGCCCTGCTTTGCGGCTTCAACTGCCGTAAATGCTTCAAGTACTTCTGCTGTAGGCGGCTCGGAGTCCTGAATAGTGATATTTACAAGGTAAAGACCTATGTCCTCTTCTTCAAGCCTTTTCATGATGCGCTCTTTGATATCGGACTGGATCTCGCCCTTTCCTGTGGTAAGAACGC
>JAEEOQ010000059.1 GCA_016284355.1 Lachnospiraceae bacterium | reverse complement strand
ATGATCAAAACCGCTGAAACTTCTGTCGGTATAACGGTTTTCTTCGATGAAGACGCAACGGATGTTGAAAAACACGAGATAGGAAGAAACATCGAGGCAAGGCCTGAAGTTGACAGAACGGTTTACATTTCGGCGGAAGAGGCCTGGGAAAACTACAAAGAGACAGTATTAAAAAAAGAGCTTGCAGAAACCTTCGGAGATGACAACCCGCTTGAGGGAAGCGATTCTTACGAGGTTTATCTTAAAGATGTGGAAAGGCAGACAGCTCTTGTTAATTATATAAAGACTTTGCCGGGAGTAAGACAGGTAAACAGCTCTGATGCTGCGGCCAGCGGTATCGCAAGCTTTAACTCTCTTGTCACTTACGTTTCTGCCGCTATACTCCTTATTCTTCTGGCTGTGGCTGTATTTCTTATAAGCACCACAGTTACCATGGGCATAAGAGTGCGAAGCGAAGAGATAAGCATTATGCGTATGGTCGGAGCTACAGATTATTTTATAAGGGCTCCGTTTGTGGTGGAGGGTATCATTATCGGTTTTTTTGGTTCCCTTATACCTCTTGTGGTCTTATACCTTGTATACGGTAAGGTGGTAGAAGTTATCACCACCAAATTCAATACACTTATAAATGTACTTAATTTTATCGAAGCACCTGAGCTTTTTAGGACACTTACACCTGTTACTCTTATGCTGGGTGTTGGTATAGGTTTCTTTGGAAGTTACTTTACCGTAAGGAGACATCTTAATGTTTAAAAAGTATACTTTGGCTAAAAAGTACATAACGACGGCCATCGCCTTTTTCCTTGCGTTTACAAGTATTACCGCTTTTGCGGGTTCTTTGCAGGATGCAAAAAACGAAAAGAATCAGCTTGAACTTCGCAAGCAGGAGATAGAGTCAACCCTTGCCGGTCTTGAGAGCAAGAAAAATGATATTGAGAGCTTTGTAAGAGAAGTTGATGCCAAGCAAAAAGAGATAGAAGAAAAGATGGAACTGCTTGACGGCAAACTTACAAAGGCGGAAAGTGACCTTGCAAGCACAAAAGAAGAACTTGCTAAGAATAAAGATGATGCGGCAAAACAGTACGAGATAATGAAACGCCGCGTTAAGTATATGTATGAAAACGGAACGAGAGGCTACATAGATACGCTTTTTGATTCCGACAGTATGGCAGATTTTCTTAATCAGACAGAATATATGAGTAAGATCGCGGCCTACGATGCCAAAGTCCTTGAAAAATATAACAAGGCCTGTGAAGAAGTGGCAGCGACCGAAAGCAAGATCGAAAATCAGATAGCTGATATGTCGGTTATGCAGGAAGAACTTGAAGTAGAAAAGACGGCAAATGAAAAGCTTGCTGCCGAGAAGGTAGCGCAGATCGAAGAATATAACAGGCTTATTGCCGAGGCTGATGAGGAAAAAGCAGCAGTTCTTACCAAAATAGACGATAAACAGGATCTTATAGATAAGATCGAAGCTGAGATACGCAGGAAAGAAGAGGAAGAAAGAGCAAGGAAAGCAGAAGCGGAAAGACAGCGTCTTAGCAAAGAGACAAAGGCCAATGCAGAAAAGCTGCTTAATGGCGGCTTTATATGGCCTCTTGACGGCTATTCCCGTATTTCTTCTTACTTTGGCTACAGAGAAGAGGTTATGGCAGGATCAGGTACCTTCCACTCCGGTATCGATATTCCGGCGCCTCAAGGCACTCCTATCCATGCGGCGGCTTCCGGTACAGTGGCTGCAGCAGGCTGGCACTGGTCTATGGGTAACTACGTTATGGTATATCATGGCGGCGACATCTACACCGTGTATATGCATAGCTCAAAACTCCTTGTTTCAGAAGGAGACAGCGTAAAACAGGGAGATACGGTTGCCCTTGTTGGTACTACGGGTATGTCAACAGGACCGCATCTTCACTTCAGTATAAAGCTGAACGGAAATTACGTTAATCCGTTAAATTACGTAAGTTATTAGGGGGATTAATCCTTTATCTTTGGAGGCAGACATGCAGGAAGAAAGAAAAAGCAATAAATTTTTACCGGGGTTCTTTGCAGGTATTCTTGTTACCCTTGGTATCTGCTTTGTAGTAGTGGGAGTATTCTTTATTATCACCATTAATTCATCAAAGCTTTCTATGCTTCACACAGGGGCGATACCGGGGACAGGTTCCACAGAAGAAGTTGATTCCATCGACTGGGATGAAGTCAGCAAAAAGAGCCAGACTATAGCAGAGATGTTAAACCAGGTTTATATGGGGGATATTGACCCTGAGGCTATGGAGCAAAACATATATAAAGGCATCTTTTCAAGCCTTAACGATCCTTACACCGTTTACTATACTCCTGAAGAGTATGCAAAGATGATGGAATCAGACAGTGGCGTATATTGCGGAGCCGGCGTTCTGGTAACTCAGCTTTCGGATTCAAACCTTGTACAGATAGTAAGAGTATATGATGGAAGCGGTGCCAAAGATGCTGGAATGCAGCCGGGAGACGTTATTGTCAAGGTTAATGATGAGGATGTTACAGCCCTTGATCTTAATTCTGTAGTGGCACTTATAAGAGGTGAAGAAGGCACATGGGTAAAAGTGACTATATACAGAGAATCAGAAAAAAAGTACATTGACTGCAATCTGCAAAGACGCGTAGTTACTGCAGAAAGCGTTGATTATAAGATGCTTGATGATGGTGTAGGCTACATTTCCGTCAGTCAGTTTGATGAGCCTACAGATGAGCAGTTCATAGCTGCAGTAGAAAAACTCCTTAAAGAGGGCATGACATCTCTTGTTATCGATATGAGAGACAACCCGGGGGGACTTGTGGATGTGGCAGTGAAGATGCTTGACAGGCTTTTACCTAAGGGAGTCATAACTTATACAGAAGATAAATACGGTAACAGATCGCCCTACAATTCCGACGCTACAGAACTTAACATTCCTATGGCGGTCCTTATAAACGGCAACAGCGCCAGTGCTTCGGAAATCTTTGCAGGAGCTCTTCGCGACTACGACAAAGCTGTTCTTGTGGGTACAAAGTCCTTTGGAAAGGGTATTGTACAGACAGTTATACCTCTTGATGACGGAAGCGGTATCAAGATCACTTTTGCCAAGTATTTCTCACCAAAGGGTACCAATATCCACGGTTCAGGCTTTGAACCCGACGTAGAAGTCAAGATGAGCGAAGAAGAATACAGAAGCTTCAGACTCAACAGTCTTGATCCAAAAGACGATACAGTGCTTCAGGAAGCCATAAAAAACCTCAGGAAATAACACCAAACGAATATTCGAAAAAACGTTGAAAATATGTTTTAAAAGTGGTATACTGAATTCCAGTATACCACTGTTTTTGTATATAAAGGAAATAGGAAAGATAAATGGATCATTTCGTATTGCATTCGGAATTTGCCCCTACAGGAGACCAGCCCCAGGCTATAAAAGAGCTTGTGGAAGGGTTTAAAAGCGGAAACCAGTTTGAGACATTGCTTGGAGTAACAGGTTCCGGAAAGACATTTACTATGGCAAATGTTATCAAAGAACTTAACGTGCCGACTCTTGTCATAGCACATAACAAAACTCTGGCAGCCCAGCTTTACGGTGAGTTTAAAGAGTTTTTTCCGGAAAACGCCGTAGAATATTTTGTTTCATACTACGATTATTATCAGCCTGAGGCTTACGTGCCTTCTACAGATACATATATTGAAAAAGACTCTTCTATAAATGACGAGATAGATAAACTGCGCCATTCCGCTACGGCGTCTCTTACAGAGCGCCGCGATGTGGTGGTTGTGGCTTCGGTTTCCTGCATATACGGTCTCGGTGATCCTATAGATTACCAGGAGATGACCCTTTCCGTTAGACCGGGCCAGACCTGGGACAGAGATGATATCATAAGGCGACTTGTAGATATTCAGTATATGCGTAACGACCTTGACTTCCAGCGCGGAACTTTCAGGGTTCGAGGAGATGTAATAGAAGTATTCCCTGCTTCTGTAAGTGATAAAGCTATACGAATCGAACTTTTTGGAGACGAGATAGACAGGATATGTGAGTTTGATGTGCTTACAGGTGAGGTAATAGCTTCCTTAGAGCACACCGTTATTTTCCCCGCTTCCCACTACGTTGTGGCTCCGGAGAAAATGAGAAAAGCCATAGAAGGTATAGAGGCAGAGCTTGAAGAACGGGTAAAGTATTTTAAGAGCGAAGATAAGCTTCTTGAAGCCCAGCGTATAGCTGAGCGTACCAATTTTGATATAGAGATGATGAAAGAAACCGGTTTTTGCTCCGGTATCGAGAACTACTCCATGCACCTTGAAGGAAGAAACTTCGGAGAGACCCCAAGTACCCTTATGGATTATTTCCCTGACGATTTTCTTATTATCATCGACGAGTCCCACATGACGGTACCTCAGATCCGCGCCATGTTTCACGGAGACAGGTCGCGAAAGACAACTCTTGCAGAGTACGGCTTCAGACTACCTTCGGCCTTAGAGAACAGGCCTCTTAACTTTGAAGAGTTTGAGAGCAAGATAGACAGGATGCTCTTTGTTTCGGCTACTCCCGCAGAGTATGAAAGCGACCACGAGCTGCTCCGCGCAGAGCAGGTTATAAGACCTACAGGTCTTCTTGACCCCGAGGTTGTGGTAAAGCCTGTGGCAGGTCAGATAGACGATCTTGTGGCAGAGGTTCGCAAGGAAACAGAAAAGAAAAACAAAGTGCTTGTTACAACCCTTACAAAGCATATGGCAGAAGACCTTACAGACTATATGCGCGATGTGGGAATTAGGGTAAAATATCTTCACTCAGATATAGACACCCTTGAGCGTGCAGAGATAATCCGCGACATGCGTATGGATGTGTTTGACGTGCTGGTGGGAATCAACCTTCTTCGTGAGGGCCTTGATATCCCTGAGATCACTCTTGTGGCGATCCTTGATGCAGACAAAGAGGGCTTCCTTCGTAGCGAGACCTCGCTTATACAGACCATAGGCCGAGCTGCCCGTAACGCAGACGGTCACGTTATAATGTATGCAGACGTTATGACAGATTCCATGAAGAAAGCCATAGAAGAGACCAACAGGCGTCGCAGCATACAGATGAAGTATAATGAGGAGCATGGAATTACGCCTCAGACCATAAAGAAGGCCGTAAGAGAGCTTATAAGCATCAGCAAGAAAGCAGATAAGGGCAACTATGACTTTAAGAAAGATGCTGAGTCTATGGATAGGAAAGAGCTCGAAAAACTCATAAGCACTCTTACCAAGAAGATGAATACGGCTGCGGTAGAACTTAACTTTGAGAGGGCCGCTGAACTGCGTGACCAGATCTTCGAATTGAAAAAGCAACTACTTGATATGGATTAATACAGGATTGAAAGGATCTAAAAATGGCAGATACCAAGAAATATATTAAGATAAGGGGAGCCAAAGAACACAACCTTAAGGCTATCGATATAGATATCCCAAGAGATGAGTTTGTAGTTCTTACCGGACTATCAGGCTCCGGAAAGTCTTCCCTTGCATTTGACACCATATATGCGGAAGGTCAGAGAAGATACATGGAATCTCTGTCTTCCTACGCAAGACAGTTCCTCGGTCAGATGGAAAAACCTGACGTAATAAGCATCGAGGGGCTTCCTCCCGCTATTTCCATCGACCAGAAATCAACAAACAGAAACCCCAGATCTACCGTGGGTACCGTAACAGAGATCTACGACTACCTTAGGCTTTTGTACTCCCGTATCGGTATACCGCATTGCCCTAAGTGCGGCAAAGTTATCGAGCGTCAGAGCGTAGATCAGATAGTGGACGCTGTAATGAGGCTTCCGGAAGGGACCAAGATAATGCTCCTTGCCCCTGTGGTACGCGGCCGTAAGGGTGAGCATAAGGCTGTATTTGAGTCTGCAAGAAAAAGCGGATATGTAAGAGCTATGGTAGATGGCAGCCAGTACGAGCTTTCAGAAGAGATAAACCTTGATAAGAACATAAAGCATAACATAGAGATAATCATCGACAGACTTGTGGTAAAAGAAGGAATAGAGCGCAGACTTGCAGACTCTGTCGAGACCGTCATGAAGCTTGCAGACGGCCTTCTTGTGGTAGATGTGGTAGGCGGAGAGAGAATGAACTTTTCTCAGAGCTTTGCCTGCCCTGACTGCGGCATCAGCATAGAAGAACTTGAGCCAAGAGCCTTTTCTTTTAACAACCCCTTTGGCGCCTGCCCTGAGTGTTTTGGTATCGGATACAAGATGGAGTTTGACGAAGACCTTCTTATACCTGACAAAACAAAGAGTATCGCGGATGGCGCCGTGGTGGTAAACGGCTGGTCTTCAGCCTCAGATGAGGGAAGCTGGACAAGAAGCACTCTTGATGCACTTGCAGAAAGCTTCAAGTTTGACCTTAATACACCTTATAAAGACCTTCCTGAAAACATAAAAGACGTATTCCTTCACGGAACGGACCGTAAGCTTAAGATAAAGTACAAGGGCAGAAGATCTGAAGGAGTTTACGACGTAGAGTATGAGGGTCTTATAAAGAACGTGGAAAGACGTTACAGAGAAACGGCCTCAGAAAGTTCAAAAGCTGAGTACGAGACCTTTATGCGTACTTCTCCTTGTACCTGCTGTAACGGAAAAAGGCTTAAGGCAACATCTCTTGCAGTTACCGTTGGAGATAAAAATATAGCCGAGATAACAGAGTACTCAATAGTCAAGCTTCTTGAATTCTTTAACGCGCTTGCTCTTTCTGCCACACATGCGCAGATAGGAGAAATGATCCTTAAAGAGATCAAGAGCAGACTTAAGTTCCTTGTAGATGTGGGACTTGACTACCTTACACTTGCAAGAGCTACATCCTCACTATCAGGCGGCGAGGCGCAGCGAATCAGACTTGCGACACAGATCGGATCGGGTCTTGTGGGAGTTGCATACATACTTGATGAGCCGAGTATCGGCCTTCATCAGCGCGATAATGACAAGCTTCTTGCTACGCTAAAGAGCCTTCGGGACCTTGGCAATACCCTGGTTGTGGTAGAGCACGACGAAGACACAATGCTTGCGGCAGATTATATAGTAGATATCGGCCCCGGAGCCGGAGAGCACGGCGGCAGAGTAATAGCAGCGGGCACCGCAAAAGAGATAATGAAGTGTAAAGACTCTATTACAGGCGCATACCTTAGCGGTCGCATGAGTATACCTGTACCAAAGGAAAGAAAGAAGCCTACAGGTTTTATTACCGTAAAAAACGCAAGAGAAAACAACCTTAAAAATGTGGATGTTGATATCCCGCTTGGCATTATGACCTGCATTACGGGAGTTTCAGGTTCAGGTAAAAGTTCCCTTATAAACAGCATCTTATATAAGAACCTTGCAAAGACCCTTAACAGGGCAAGATGCGTACCGGGGCTTTCAGACGGCATTGAAGGCGTAGAACAGCTTGATAAGGTCATAGCCATCGACCAGTCCCCTATCGGCCGTACTCCAAGATCGAACCCTGCCACATATACAGGTGTTTTTGACATGATAAGAGACCTTTTTGCAAGTACTGCAGAGGCCAAGGCCAAGGGCTACTCAAAAGGACGTTTCTCATTTAACGTAAAGGGCGGCAGATGTGAGGCCTGCTCCGGTGACGGTATTATCAAGATCGAGATGAATTTCCTTCCCGACGTATATGTTCCTTGCGAGGTCTGCGGAGGAAAGAGATATAACAGAGAAACCCTTGACGTACATTACAAAGGGAAAAATATTTACGATGTGCTTAATATGACTGTGGAAGAGGCAGTTGAATTCTTTAAGAATGTTCCGTCTATCCGCAGAAAGATAGAGACACTTAACGATGTGGGCCTCGGATATATAAAGCTTGGCCAGCCAAGTACAGAACTTTCGGGCGGCGAGGCGCAGCGTATAAAGCTTGCCACAGAGCTTAGCAGAAAAAGCACGGGTAAGACTATCTATATTCTTGATGAGCCTACCACCGGTCTTCATTTTGCAGATGTACACAAGCTCGTAGAGATATTAAAGAAACTCTCTGAGGGCGGAAACACGGTAGTTGTCATAGAGCATAACCTTGATGTTATAAAGACTGCAGATTACATCATAGACCTTGGGCCTGAGGGCGGCGACCGTGGAGGTACTATCATTGCCAAAGGTACTCCTGAAGAGGTGGCAAAGAACAAAAAGTCCTACACCGGTATTTATGTTAAGAAGATGCTTGAAAAAGCTAAATAATGTTTTGGGAGAATAGTTACTATGAGTCATTTTTTCGCATTTATATCAAGACTTAAATATATAGACAGGTGGGCGCTTATGCGTAACAGCACAAGGGAAAATCTTTCAGAGCATTCCCTTGAAGTTGCCATGCTTGCCCATG
This sequence comes from Lachnospiraceae bacterium, assembly GCA_016284355.1. GTDB lineage: Bacteria > Bacillota > Clostridia > Lachnospirales > Lachnospiraceae > JAEEOQ01. The sequence continues at coordinate 3,224 of JAEEOQ010000059.1, read as the reverse complement.
CGCTCTGTATTATCGGCAACAAACGCTTTGCCAAAAAGCTGAACGCCGACAGAGCCGCAGTAATAGGCATGTACCACGACACTACGGAGATCATAACCGGAGATATGCCTACCCCTATCAAGTATTTTAACAGCGATATAATAGAGGCTTTTAAGCAGATCGAGGCAAATGCAGCCTTCAGACTTGTAAGGATGCTGCCCGGAGATCTTCAGAGTGAATACCGTGAGATCTACGAGCCTGCGGCAGATATGGATTACGAAAAAAAGCTGGTAAAAGCGGCAGACAAACTTTCGGCACTTATTAAGTGTAAGGAAGAGAGAAAAGCAGGCAACGGCGAGTTTAAAAAGGCCGAGAAAGCCACAGAAAAATACCTTAGAGAAATGAAACTTCCTGAGGTAGAAGTGTTTATGGAAGAGTTCCTTCCTTCATACGACAAAACACTTGACGAACTTGCGTAAACCGGCAAAACAAGCAGCAAAAAGCGGAAGGGCTAACCTTCCGCTTTATTTCTTCCGCTGTTTTTGGCTCTGTAAAGAGCTTTGTCTGCAAGATCCACAAGACCTGTAAGACTCTTTAAGATTGAGTTTTCGTCGCAGTAGTAACCTGCGCTTATGGTAACACAGGGTGCTATATCAGAGCCTTCATGTTTTATGTTAAGGGCATAGACTGAATTGACGATACCCCTTGCAACCTCCGGCGCTCTAAGTGCATCTTTTTCCTTAAGCACTATAAGAAACTCTTCGCCGCCGTATCTTATTACATCTGCGTTAAGACCTGATACTGTGCTTCTGATGCATCCTGCCACCTGCTCTAAGGCCTTATCGCCTTCCTGGTGTCCGTATAGGTCGTTATACTGTTTGAAAAAGTCGATATCTGCAATGATCGCTGAAGCGTCTACTCGTATACCGTCATTCCACATATCCGTCATGTTCTGATAATAAAGTTTGTTGTAGGCACCTGTCAGTTCATCGATAAAGGCGGTCTTTGAAAGATTTTTGGCTTCTTTTGCAAGAGACTCAAGTCTTTGCTGCTGAGTATACTTAAGGAACTCTTTAAAAAGTTCATCGTATTTGTCGGCAAGGTTTGACTCCTCGATCTCTCTAAGCATTCCTGTCTCAAGCTTTCTTGATTTAAGGGCTTCTTCGTACATGCCGCAGGCTTCGTAACATTCTGCCAGTCTTGAATAAGCTCTCTTTAAAGTAGGCTTGTCATAACCCTGCGCCAAAGTAACAAGATCTTTAGCACACATCAACGCATTTTCGTTTTCTTCAAGAGCAAGGAAATATTCGGCATATGTGTCGCAAAGAAGATAATCAAACTGGTCTACACAAAAGCCTTCTTTGTTGGCAGTGTATTTATCTTTAGCGGTATTTAAAAGGACCTCGGCCTGACCGAGTCGTTCGTTCTTGCAGATCAAAAGCTTGGCATTCAGCCAGTCATAAACAGCCTCGAACTGTTCTCTCACCTTTGTCAGGGTCTCATCTATGTTGTCACGCATCTTTCCTATGGAAGATGTGGCTCCCGCAAAATCGCCTACATAAAGATAACAGGATGAAACATTTGAGAGTATCATACATTTAAGGCTTGCTGAAATGTTGCGATACCTGCTGTCTTCAAGAAGCTGCTTGTATATGTCAATGGCATCTCTGAAGTGAAACAGATGCATGTAGCCGTCTGCAAGAACGTGGAGAGTCATACTTTCCATTTCCACATTGCCGTTTGAATAGCAAAGATTTCTTGCAGTGGTAAGGTGCTTAAGACCTCTTATAAAATCGTTGAAAATTGTTTTATATATGTATCCGAGATGCAGATAAACTCTGGCATTTCGTCTGTCATCAGAAAGCTGTACATAATAAAATGCTTTATCAAGATAATCGTTAACATTGCTCTTGTCTTTTTCGTAACGCTTATACCAAAGAATGTTTATATAGTGAAGTGCCAGCTCAGTGTAGTTTTTCTGCTCTTCAAACCTCTTTACCACATCCTTAAAAAGACGGTTTGAGGAAACCAGGTCATTCTTTACGTAGTAATAAATTGAAACATACGAGGAAATTTTGGCACGAAACTTTTCGTCATCTTCACGAAGAGCGTATTTATCTGCCATAAGCCACGAAGAATAAGCCTCGTCAAGTTTGCCCATTTTGTAAAGGATAACTCCGTATACATAATTTGCAAGCATAAGTTCTCTGTCGGATAGACGCTCCGGGTTATCTTCAAGAAGTTTTTTGATCTCATTATAGTATCCGCTGATCCCAAGATTGTCTATACAGAATTCGCAGGTTCCCTCAAAATAGTCTATATAGTCACAAAGCCTGCTTTCAAGGTCCGAACTCCCCGAATCACACCACATAACCTACCTCCTGTACTCCGTTACTTTGTTGCGCCCTGTGTGCTTTGCTTCATACAGAGCCATGTCCGATTCTTTAATAAGTCTTTCAAAATCATTTCTGCTTCCGCAAGAAAGGGCGGAAAAACCGGCACTGACCGTTACTATATTGGAAACACCTGAATACATATGCATTATGGAAAAAGCACGAAGCTGGCTCATAACCTGTTCTGCAAGAGTTTTTAAATCAGGCAGCCCGGCTCCCCTGACAATAAGAAGAAATTCTTCTCCGCCGTACCTTACAGGGAAAATGTTTGATGTTTCATAAATCTTTAATATATTGCCGAAGGTAACAATAACGTTATCGCCTGCAAGGTGACCGTAATTATCGTTGTAGGCCTTAAAGAAATCTATATCAAACATAATGGCTCCCCAGGCACCCCATACGTTACCGCCTGTAAAGGATTCTTCGGTAAGCTGATGAAGAAATCTTCTGTTATAAATGCCTGTCATGCCGTCGCGAAGGATCTGCCCCGAAAGGTCTTTGTTGCCTTCAATAAGCATATCTGTCTGGATCTCCTGCTTTGAAAGCCCATATATATCTATAAGAAAATGTGAATAAGCATAGTTTTTTGTAGTGTAAAGGTCATCATCCATGCTTCTAAAGGAATTGTAGTAATTAAGCGCTGTTTTGTAATCACCCTTACGTTCGTAAAGTGCAGAAAGGTTTCTAAGGGTTCCCATACGTCTTGCTATCATATCGCCTTCCTGCTCGAAAGAAAGGATCTTTAAAAGAGAAGTGATAGCGGACTCATAATCACCCATGTTCATGTAGCAGGCAGCTTTGTAATCAAGGATGCTTATATGGAAAGCAAGAGGAATGGAATCCTGCTCTTTT
>JAEEOQ010000058.1 GCA_016284355.1 Lachnospiraceae bacterium | reverse complement strand
TAGCTTTCTACCATAAAGCCCTTAACCATGTCTTTTATACGCTTGTTGTAGCGGCAGTTGCTAAGGACTTCTTTAATGATGCGAGGCTGCTCGAAAGGATTCTTGCCCGAGTTCTCATGGTTGCAGTCGATTATGCAGGCAGGGTTCTTAAGTTCTCTCTTATCGTATGCATCGCAAAGAAGGATAATATCCTCATAGTGGTAGTTTGGATGATGCTCGCCCTTGCTGTTTGTGTATCCGCGAAGGATGGCATGGGCAAAAGGATTGCCCTGGCTTGTAGCCTCCCAGCCTCTGTAAATAAAGGTATGGCTGTGCTGAGCCGCATAAATTGAGTTCATCATAACGGAAAGATCACCACTTGTAGGGTTTTTCATGCCCGCAGGTACATCCATTCCGCTGGCTGTAAGCCTGTGCTGCTGGTTTTCCACAGATCTTGCTCCAATTGCAACATAAGAAAGAATATCATCAATGTATTTGTAGCTTTCAGGGTAGAGCATCTCATCGGCACAGGTAAATCCTGTCTCTTCAACCACTTTCATGTGAAGCTCTCTCGTAGCTATGATTCCCTTAAACATATCAGGGTTTCCTTCAGGGTCCGGCTGATGCAAAAGACCTTTGTAGCCTTCTCCCGTGGTACGTGGCTTGTTGGTGTAAACTCTTGGCACCATAAGGATCTTGTCTTTAACCTTTTCCTGTACCTTTGCAAGTCTTGTCATATAATCAAGCACGCTGTCCTCATTGTCAGCTGAGCAGGGCCCTATAATAAGCAGCATCCTGTCATCTTTTCCCTCAAAGATCTCGCGTATCTGCGCGTCTCTTTCTTCTTTTATCTTGCTGATGCCGCCGGTAAGGGGATACATCTCCTTAACCTCCATCGGAATGGCAAGTTTTCTTTTAAAATCCATATTCATAACTGTTTTCCTCCAAATTAACTATTTTTTGATGAAGTAAGAATGTCTCTTTGTGGAAAGTCTCATCTTATCCTTCATTCCCTCTATGTCATCTGCTGCCAGAAGATCTCTGAACTCACTCATCTCGCCGATAAAGTCATCCATATGCTTTAGCAGCGCATCTTTGTTCATGTGGAAAAGCTCGCTCCACATCTCTTCGTTAATGCTGGCGATCCTTGTAAGATCTCTGAAGGAGTCGCCGGTGTAGTCCACAAGGTGGGTATTGTCACTACATGTCATAAGGCTTACAGCTATAACGTGCGTAAGCTGTGACACAAAGCCTATCATATCATCATGCTCTTCCGGTGTTAATACCGATATCTTGCGAAATCCAAGCACCTTTCCAAGGCTCTTGCACCACTCGATACCCTCCTTGGTATTCTTATCTGTAGGTGCCACGATAAAGTTTGCGCCGCGAAACATTGCATCATCCGCGTTTTCAACTCCGTAAACCTCTCGTCCTGCCATAGGATGTGATGGTACGAACTCTATGTCATCACGAAGCATCTTCTGGATGTCGTAAACGATACAGCTTTTCACGCCTGTAACGTCTGTGATACGTACTCCGTACTTAAAAAGATGCTGGTATTTTTCTATCCATTCTTTAATAATGCCGGGATAAAGCGCAAATATAATGGCATCGGCTTTTCTGATGGCATTTTCATCGGGATAAGCGTATCCGTTATCTATAAGCCCGTTATTTATGGCATATTCTATTGAAGATTCCTTTGTGTCTATGGCTTCCACCTTGTATCCAAGCCTCTTAAGGCCTTTTGCGTAGCTTCCGCCCATGAGGCCAAGACCCACTATAAGGATATTGTTATCACTTATCCAGTTCATCTGATGTAACTCCTATTCCAAGTTTTTGTATACGTGTAAAGAAATCGGGAAGACTCTTTTTTACGCTTTCCGCTTCCGTAATGCTGCCTCCCGCAATGCTGAGAAGAAAAGCAAGCGCCATTACTATACGGTGGTCGTTGTGACCGGAAAGAGTCTGACCTTTAAGCAGGTGCCCTGACTCTACCACTATCTCATTTTCCATAACGGCAGCTCTTATACCAAGCTTTGCAAGTTCTTCTCTCATTGCAAGGCCTCTGTCGCTTTCCTTAAGGCGCAGCCTTGCTGTTCCCGTAAAATGTGCTCCAAAATTTACCGCAGCTCCTGCCATAAGTACCGGAGCAAGGTCCGGGCAGTCGGTTATGTCTATGTTTGCATAACCTTCATTTAAGGTCTTAAAAAACTCCTTATATACTTTGTCGCCCTGGGCGCTTAGCTCATCAAGACCTGTAAGAGAAACTTTGCCTCCTGCAAGGTTAAAACTTTCAAGATATGCCGCATTTGAAAAGTCACCCTCTACCGTGGCATCTTTTGCCTTGTAGCTCTGGTTTCCCGGAACATCTATGGTAAGCTCATCTTTCCAGGACACCTCTACTCCGTAGGTTTTAAGGGCATTTATCGTCATGTCGATATACGGTCTGCTCTCAAATGGCGGCAGGATCTTTATCTCGCTGTCATTTTCAAGAAGCGGAAGTGCAAAAAGAAGACCGCTGATAAACTGGCTGCTGATATTCCCGGGTACCTCAAATGTTCCGGCTGCAAGAATGCCTCCGGCAAAGACACCCTGCTCGCTCTTTGCGTAGTGCAGGCCCTGCCCGGCGCAGATATCTTTATATACGTTTAGTGGCCTTGATAAAAGCTTTTCGCTTCCCGTAAGCCTCTTTACTCCGCGGGACAAAAGGCAGATCGGGATGAAAAACCTCAAGGTACTGCCGCACTCTCTGCAAGGAAGCTCTACTCCGCCCTCAGACTCTCTTGCGTCGGTTCCTTTCACTGTCACCACGCCGTCTTTATATTCTGCCTTTGCCCCAAGGGCATTAAGGCAATCGATGGTTGCAAGTATATCTTCAGATGGATCTACATTGTAAATGGTGCTGCTGCCCTTTGCAAGTCCGGCGCATATAAGCAGGCGATGGGCCATACTCTTTGACGGCGGAGCAGCCATTATTCCCTCGGCCTTTCCGGGGCTGATGGTTACTTTCATCTTTTTATCCTTTCACAAGCAGATCGATGGCTTCAAGATAACCGTTTACTCCGTGGCCTGTTATGGTGGCCATACAGGCTGCTCTTACATAGCTTATCTGCCTAAAGTTTTCTCTTTTTGATACCTCCGAAATATGAACTTCTACCGTCGGTATCTGTACTGCTTTCAGTGCATCAAGCAGCGCCACGCTGGTATGGGTATAGGCACCCGGATTAATTACGATCCCGTCTGCCTTGCCATATGCTTCCTGTATCTTTGTAACAAGATCTCCCTCGCTGTTTGACTGATATGTTGTAACGTTTATGCGAAGCTCTTTGGCATGCCTGTCTATCAATTCGCAAAGCTGCGAATATGTGGTAAAACCATATATGTCAGGTTCTCTTACCCCAAGCATGTTAAGGTTCGGGCCATTAAGCACCAGTATGTTTTTGCGCCCCGAAAGTATCTCTTTTATGCGCTCTACCGCATCTGCTGCCGACACGTTGTTTACCACCATGTGGTCGCAGGTGGACTTATATACGGAATATCGCTCCTTAAAGAGTTTTAAGATCTTATCAACGCTTCCCGCAAGAGGTCTTGTCCTTGAAGGTGTAAGCTCATCTACAGGTCTGTTAAGGAAGAAGATCTGTCCGTTCTTCTTAAGATTTAATACATTTTCAGGGCGAAGGACTGCTCCGCCACCTGTTGCTATAACAAGGCCGTTTTTAAGAGAAACTTCGGCGATAACCTCGGCTTCAACCTTTCTGAAGTAGTCTTCCCCTTCCTTTGCAAAAATCTCTGTGATCTCCCGTTTTTCCCTGTCCACTATAAGTTTGTCTGTATCAACAAACTCAAGGTTAAGGTTCTTTGCAAGCATTTTTCCCACCGTGGTTTTCCCGGCCTTTGGCATACCTGTGAGAACTATATTTCTCTTTTCATTCATCTCTGCCCCAAATACCTTCTCGATAGTCCCTTCTTCAAATGTCATGTCTGCAAACTGCTCTGCTGCGTATACCGCCTGGGCAACCAGCATAAAGAGTCCGCCTTCTGCAGAGATACCGCGTTCCTGTGCCTTTATTACAAGAACCGAGCGAAGAGGGTTATATATGGCATCGATAACTCCCGTAAGGTTTGGAAGTCTGTCAAGATCTACAGCGCAGCCGTCGGTGTTTGGATACATACCTGCAGGTGTGGTATTTATAAGAATCTGTGCATCTGCATGCTTTCCGTACGCCTCTTCGTAGGTGATGGCGCCGTCTTTTCCGCTTCTGCTGACTCTTATCACATTGCTTGCCCCGAAATCTTCTGCCACTGCTTTAGCAGTCTTGCTTGTTCCGCCGGAACCAAGTATCAAAACCTTTTTCCCTTCTATATCACCGCATACCCGCTCTATAAGCGCCTTCATGCCAAGATAGTCGGTATTGTCACCATAAAGCTTTCCGCCTTTTTTAACTATGGTGTTTACTGCACCAATCTTTTCAGCCCTTTTGCTGATGACATCAAGGTAAGGGAAAACCGTCTGTTTATAAGGAATGGTAACATTTATGCCTTCAAATTCTTTGGCCTTTAAGAAACCTTCCACTTCATTTTCCTTAAGTTCTTTCAGTTCATATGTGTAGTCTGCCAGTTTTTCATGTATGGTCTTTGAAAAACTGTGACCAAGCTTTTCTCCTATAAGCCCGTATTTCATTTTTTATTCTCCCAAAAAATCAGTTCCATACTTTAACGACAGCATATCGCATAAAACCAGAGCGATAACCGAATCTGCCACCACTCTTGCTCTGTGAACTATGGCAGGGTCGTGCCTTCCCTGTATCTGCAGGATCCTTTCGGTTCCGTCTTTCATATCCACCGTATCCTGCTCCTTGTATATAGACGGGGTAGGCTTTACCACGCATCTTATTATAAGTGGCATTCCGTTGCTGATACCGCCGTTTATACCGCCGTTGTGATTGGTCTTTGTTACCACTCTGCCTTCGCATATCGCAAACGGATCGTTTGCCTTACTTCCGCGCATATCTGCAAATGCAAAACCCTCTCCAAATTCAACCCCCTTAACCGCAGGGATTGAAAAAAGGCCATGTGACAAAGCGCTTTCAAGAGAGTCAAACCATGGCTCACCGACTCCCGCAGGAAGCCCCACAACAGCGCTTTCAAGGATTCCTCCCACGCTGTCTCCATCTTTTGCCGCCGCTTCGATAGCACGTTTCATCTTATCTTCCGTATCTTCATCAAGTACGGCAAAAACCTTATCGTTAAGATATGTTATGTCTTTCTTTATATCTGTAAATTCCGTGTCTGTTACTCCCGCACAGGCTTTTATGTGGGTTCCTATGGCTATGCCCTTTGCCTCGAGGGCTTTTTCAGCTATAGCGCCTGCTGCCACAAGTGCTGCGGTTATACGCCCTGAAAAATGTCCGCCGCCTCTGTAATCTTCATATCCGTGGTACTTTTTGTAGGCCGTGTAGTCTGCATGACCGGGTCTTGGAAGGAATCTCGTTTCCGAATAATCCTTGCTCTTTGTATCTCCGTTTGGAATAAGGATGCAGATCGGGGTTCCGGTAGTCTTTCCGTTAAAAACACCGCTTACTATACGAAACGGATCTTTTTCTGCTCTGGCTGTGGAAATTGCCCCCGCCGGTCTTCTTAAAGTCAGCTTTTTTGCAATATATTCCTCATCTACGGTAATCCCGGCCGCAAGTCCGTCTATCACCGCTCCAATCTCCGCGCCGTGGCTCTCACCAAAAAGCGTTACTGCCACGCTGTTTCCAAGTGTGTTTTTCATATCATTACACTCCTTTGACTACCATTTCTGCCCGTTTTTTAAGTTCTTCCATATCAATGTCGCGCATCTTGTATGTTCCGACCTTTTCTGTCTCAATAACCGTATAAACTCCGGCATTTGCCTTTTTGTCATGGGTCATGGCACTTACTACAGCCTCAAGACTTACATTTGCCTCTGTCTTAAGCTCCAGTTTTTCCATTATCTTTATAAGTCTTTTTTTTACGTCTTCGCTGCACATAGGAAGCATCCCCATTGCCACGCATTCTCCGTGAAGATAGCTTCCGTCAAGCCCCCGGCTTTCGATACCGTGTCCTATGGTGTGACCAAAGTTAAGGACTTTACGAAGCCCTGCCTCTTTCTCGTCTTCCCTTACCACCATCTCTTTTATACGGATCGACTTTTCAATGATGGTCTCAAGGTTTTCTTCTATATCCTTTTCTTCAAATATCTTAAAAAGCTGCTCATCAAAGGTTGCTGCCATCTTTACGCTTTCTGCAAGTCCGGCATTTATCTGGCGCTTAGGAAGTGTTTTTAGGACATTTATGTCTATTATGACTTTCTTTGGCTGATAAAAAGCTCCTATGGCATTTTTGATGCCGGCAAGATTTACCGCAGTTTTTCCGCCGACCGACGAATCAACCTGAGAAAGTACTGTGGTAGGTATGTTATAAAAATCAATTCCCCTCATGTAGCTTGCTGCCGCAAAACCGGCAAGGTCTCCGCATATGCCGCCGCCTACCGCGATCACGGCATCTTTTCTTGAAAAACCTGCCTTAAGCATGTTTGTAAGCACAATTTCATAGCTTGCAAGGTTCTTGTGCTCCTCGCCCTGCTCTATGGTGGTAATATACGGGCTCTTGCACTGATCTGCAACCTTCTTTGCGTATTCTTCAGGCACCCCGTTGTCTGTAACTATCATTACCTTGCGGTTTAGATTTATAAGCTCCTTTACTTTTTCAAGCGCCCCTCGCATAAGGACCACATCGTAAGTATGACCGGGTATCTGTACCGGTATTATCATGATCATCTCTCCCTCTTTTACCGCTTTAAAGCGATAAATTGCCATAATGGTAACATATTCAAAATACTTTGTCAATTTAAAGTGCGAAAATATTTTATATTTTTTTATTTTTCTTCTTCATTATTACGTTTTAAGCCGAATCGCCCCCACTTTATAATGTCGCTCTTAAATAAGGTTCTTACAAGCCATACAAAAAACAACGCCACAAGGAGCGGGATAACGCATGTGGTAACAAGCATTACCGCAAGGGACTCAAGAAGATTATTAAGGTAATTGCCGGCATATTTTGCCGTGTCGTTAAGGGCTCCTGTCAGTCTTTCGATCCAGTTTGCATCCTCATTATCGGATTTTTCTATCTCCTCAGACTGTTTTACCGCCACCTCAACGCTTTCTGCCTTGATGTTATAAATAAGATCCGATATACCGATGCTTACAGGGATCGCAAGGAAAAGAGCAAGTGCAAATACAGCAAGCTTTCCCGCAAGCTTTAACAGTTCCTCCTTGCGTGTGTAAATAAATATTATGACAAAAAGGCAGGCAAAGGGGATAAGGATCCTGAAAGCAATGATGCCCGCTATTGTTATCATGTATTTTTCAAGGAAGAGAACACTTAAGATTATAAGAAAGTACTTTGTTAGTTCAGCAAGTTCTTCTGCTATAGGTGTAAGAGCGTCGCCCGGCAGCAACGAAAGCCCTGCAGACATGGCAACAGAACCTGCGGCAAGGGCCTTTGCGGTATCGATCTTTTTATCTGTTTCAACTATGTTGTGCTCCTGGGTTTTGACACTTGAAGCCCAGCCTGACAGTCTTCCAAAGGAAAGAACCGCCACAAGGATCAGCACGAGTGTCAGCAATATATTTTTAGTTGTTAATTTTTCTTTCATCTTAACGCCTCTCCTATTCTACCACTATGGTGTATTGTTCTTCTTCCTCTTCCTTTTCAAGAAGGGAAGTCACAAAGGTTTCTATTATCTTTTTGGCATTTGCATCAGCCTTTGTCAAAAGTCCCTTTTCTTTTGCCATGGTCCTTGCTTTATCGTCAAATTCTTTTTGAGCCATGTTATAATCCTCTATTTTAAAGGGATTTAAAAAGCCTTCCTTTTCGGAGTAGACCTTAAAGCTGTTGTAGTCTATCTCTACGGCCGTAATGTCTGCCTTTGGTACCTTTATGGTAATCTTTTTTGTGTCTTCATTTTTGTCTACGGTTATCCCCTTAAAATTAACCCCCGCATATACCACGCCGTCATAGCTGTACAGGAAGCTGGAATTTACATCGATAAGCGAAAAGACCTTTTTTGTCTTTGTATAATTTTCAACCTGGGTAAATGAATAGTCCGCTGTAACAAGAGTTCCCATATCCCCAAGACTTTCCCGTATCATTTTGGCATCAACCTTGATCTTTACCTTTTCTTCCTTTTTTACGGGCATAGGTACTGTTTGTGTGCTCGAAGGCACATAGTCACTTTCGGGCTTTTTCTTCATACTTTTTGCTGCATCTATTAATGCCACTATTATAAGTATGCAAAGCACCCCCGCAAGGACCAGACTTACAATCTTTTTATTTTCCATTTTGTAAACCCCCTTTACTGCATGGTCACCTTTAATTATAGCCTTTTTATGCGCCTTTATCAATTTTTTTGCTTGCTTCCCAAAACCCTCCTGTGGTAACCTTTATTTAACAGATGTTTGGCTGTGCTATCGCAGCAGAAAGGGGATTTATTATGAAAATGAAGGTTTTATTTATCGGAGGTACCGGCACCATCAGTATGGCTATAGTTAGAAGACTTGCCGCAGACTCCGCTTATGAGGTTTTTGTTCTTAACAGAGGAAACAGGAAAAACGATCTTCCTGAAAATGTCAAAAGCATAATTGCTGACATTAACAATGAAGACGATGTAAAAGAAAAGATAAAAGATATGTGCTTTGACGCTGTGTGTGAATTTATCGGTTTTACCAAAGAGCAGGTAATGCGTGATGTCAGGCTCTTTAGCGGAAAGACAAAGCAGTACATCTACACAAGCTCTGCTTCTGCTTACAATAAGCCTGCGGCAAGCTACCTTATCACAGAAGGCACCGCTCTTGCCAATCCATACTGGGAATACTCAAGAAACAAGATCGAGTGCGAAAACTATCTTATGGAAGAATACCGCAATAACGGATTCCCTGTTACGATAGTTCGTCCAAGTCATACCTATGATGAAAGAAAAGTACCTGTGGGGCTTCATGGAAATAAGGGCTTCTGGCAGGTAATAAAGAGAATGCAGGAAGGTAAGCCTGTTATAATCCACGGAGACGGCAGTAGCCTTTGGACTCTTACTTTTAATGAGGACTTTGCGGTTGGCTACAGCGCCCTTATAGGCGACCCTCATGCTATCGGCGAGGCATTTCAGATAACCTCAGATGAAACCCTTACCTGGGATCAGATACATAAGACTATTGCAGATGCCCTTGGGGTAGAATTTAAGCCATATCATGTATCTTCTGACTTTCTTTCTATGGCCGGCAAAAAAAACGGATACGACTTTGAGGGCGCCCTTCTTGGTGACAAGGCAGTTTCTGTAGTATTTGACAATACCAAGATAAAACGCCTTGCTCCCGCTCTTAAGACAAACGTACCATTTAGCAAAGGCGTTCGCATAGCTCTTGATTACGTACTCACGCACCCTGAAGAATGCCAGATCCCGGACCCTGAATTTGATGAATTTTGCGATAAAGTAATTGATAGCCTTGAAAAGGCAAAAGGCTTATGTTAAAATCTTAATAGTAGGCGTAGGAAGGCGCCAAAAGTACGTTATTTATGTAAGAAGAGGTCATTATATGAGCTGGAAAAACATCAATGTCCAATTGATAAAAGGTTGCATTTTTCTCCCTTAGGGGGATAGTGCGCCCATTTTTCAGTATTCTTCGCATTATCTCCCTCGCATTATCTTAAATTTTTGCAAAGGGAGATTTTTTATGTTTAATTTAAAGAAACAAATTCGTACACTTTATATAGCAGGCATCCTTGGTAATCTTTCTATTACCGGAGCCTGGGTCGTTATTCTTTCTGCAAGGGGATTTTCTCTTGTGCAGATCGGTTTTGCAGAAACCATTTTCCACATTACAAGTCTTATATGTGAAATCCCTTCAGGTATGCTGGCAGACGTATACGGCAGGAAAAAGATGCTGGTTATAAGCAGGATCATGGCCATACTTGGTGATATTATCATGTTCCTTTCAACAGATTTCTTTCTGGTGTGCCTTTCTATGCCTTTTCACGCTCTTAGCTACAACTTTGCATCAGGCTCTGGAGATGCCCTTGCCTACGATTCCATGAAATTATGCGGCGCGGAAAAAGGCTATGAAAAATACTCTTCCAATCAGTCCATCATATACAGAGTCGGAAGCGGCATTTCCACTCTTCTTGCGGGCCTTGCATTGTATCTTGGCTATAAGAAGGCTTACCTTATCAGTGCCCTCATGGGTGTTATCACACTTATCGTTAACTGTATGCTGGTTGAGGTAAGGTGCGATGATAACAAGGCAGAAGAAACGGGCAAGGTTGCCCTAATGACGCCTGAAAACAAAACTAACACAAAAAGTACTAAGGTTACAACTTTGGCAATGGTAAAAAAGCTTGGGCTTTTCTTTGCTGACAGCATTAAGTTCCTTTTCCATAACCCATATGCCACACGGCTCATGTTCCTTAACTCCTTTGTGGGAGCGGTTGATATCCTTCTTTTATTTTTCCTCCAGAGTAAGCTTAAGACCGCAGGTATCTCAAATACACTGCTTGGTCCTGCCCTTCTTGTAATGGAGCTTGGAGGCGTTATAGGTGCAAGGCTGATACTTAAGGCTAAGAAGGTTCGATACGGGGTTATATTTGCCATCTGCACAGCAGGAGTTTTAGCAGGTATCCTTCTTGAACACACGGCTATCATACCTCTTATGGTGCTTGGCGGATTTATTTCATCGATGTCTGATGATGCCATACAGATCCGTACTGATGCCAAGCTGCAAGACATTTTCCCATCAGAACAGCGGGCCACCCTTATCAGTATCTCCTCCTTTACATTTTCGGTGATAATGATTATCCTTTCACCAATTGCAGGATTCTTCTTTGAATTGTGGTGAATGCCAACTTATCAAACACGATTTGCGAATTTTTACTTTATTTTTGTTTATTTGTGTTGTATAATATAATTGTATATATTCATTATCAATTCAGTTAATAATATGTGGGAGGTTTTTATGTTCAAATCGATTACAGCTAAGATAATGAGTCTTGTTGTTCTTCTTCCGATCATTTTCCTCATTTGTATGCTCCTTGTCAGCACAAATGTCAGGAAACTTGGTCAGGCTGCAGACCAGCTCGCAGACGAAAACGTTGTTCTTGAGAGAAATATCGGTATCATCAGTACCAATGTCCAGTCTCTTGTAAAAAGAGTATATCAGATGAAAGATCTTGCCAGGGACAACATGGGATTTATGGGTTACTATTACGGAGTAGCAGGAATTCAGGAATGCGATCTTATGAACGAGTCTCTTGAGGCTATCCGTCCTATCCTCATGGATATGTATGATGACAGATACCCGGTGACTCTTGACGAACTGGTAAAGATACAGGCAGATTACGCTGACGTATATGATGAAAATTATAATGTGGTGGAAGTCAAGGGTGATGTGCTTGGTTACCTTGATACTCTGCCTGAAGAAGAAGCAGACGCCAAGCTTCTTAACTGGTCTATCCTTGGACTTATCGATGCCACCGAATATATGACAAAAGTATACAAAACAGTTTTTGAAGCATACTCTGCAGATTCAACCATTAATTATGACGAAAGCGGCAATATCACTTCACAGTGGTGGATAGATGCGCAGGGTATGGCCTCACAGTCACGTTACGTTGAAGGCTTTTCCGTAAGCCTATATAAAGACGGGGCTTATGTACAGGAAAAGGATGCAAACGGAAATATGGCAAATGTTTCTGTTCGTATTCTTGGAGAATATACAGTAAGAGAAGAGTCTGACGCAAGAGTAGCTATTGCAAGGGAAAAGGCAAACTCCATCACCCAGACCCTTAATTTCCTCACCATCCTTTTTGTAGTAATTTTCCTTGCTGTAGCTGTTGTGATCTTCTTTATTTTAAGGTCCATAATCAGACCTGCCGTTAACGCTGCCGGAACAATGACAACAGTAATAGACGGTATTTCAAAGGGTCAGGGCGACCTTACCTCAAGATTTAAAGCAACCGGCAACGATGAGATAAGCAAACTTCTTGGCGGTGTAAACTCCTTCATGGATCAGCTTCAAAGTATTATCAAGAAGATCAGCAGTGAATCCGCTAACCTTAATGAGTCGGTTCTGCATCTTCAAAATGAGATAAATAATTCAAACGAAAGTACCGCAAATGTTTCAGCAGTATCGCAGGAGCTTGCTGCAAACATGACTGAAATCAACAGCACCGTTGAAAAACTTGTTCAAAGCGCTGCAGACATTTCCGAGCAGGCAAACAACATGAGCGCCAGAGTTAACGAAGGCTACAGCTTTGTAGGCGATGTTCAGCACAGAGCAAATGACGTTAAGGACTTCTCCGTAACCAACAAGAACAATGCCGAATCAATGATAGATGAGCGAAGAGTCAACCTTAACAAGGCTATCGAAAACAGTAAAAATGTTGAAAAGATCAACAGACTTACCGATGAGATCCTTTCGATTTCAAGCCAGACCAATCTTCTTGCTCTTAATGCTTCAATCGAGGCAGCAAGAGCAGGCGAGGCAGGAAAAGGCTTTGCTGTTGTTGCAGATGAGATCAGAGTTCTTGCAGATTCAAGCCGTGACGCAGCAAGCAATATCCAGGCTGTCAACGTTATCGTAAATGAGGCTGTTGCTCTTCTTTCAAAGAACGCCGAAGAGATCCTCAATTATGTTGACGAATCTGTTCTTAAGGATTATCAGGAATTTGTGGGTTACTCAGAGCAGTATTACAATGACGCGGAGGAGATGAGACAGATTCTTGGAGAGTTCCAGCAGAATTCTCAAAACCTTTCTTCTACACTTGCTGAAGTATCAAGAAGTGTAGACAATGTTAACCGTGCGGTATCTGAAAGTTCCCGCGGTATTACCATGGTAGCAGAAGAGGCTACCAACCTTGCTTCTACAATGAGTGATATCAGTAATGAAGCCAAAACAAACAGTTCAATCTCCGACAGCTTAAAGGCTGAAGTTGATAGATTTGTTAATATCTGATAAAAAAACGAACACTGAATGAATGCTAAAAGCCGGGGCTGTATTGGTCATGTTAGGATCAATACAGCCCCGGCTTGAAGTTTTCATTTTTACTTTTATCAGGCCCTTATCAGCCCTTTACAGAACCGATCATTACACCTGTTACAAAATACTTTTGTACAAAGGGGTACAATATCATCATCGGTATTATGGAGATCATGATGGTTGCATACTTAATAAGCGGACGGTAGATCATAACATCCTGTCCATCTGCATCGGCAACTATGGCATTTTCCGTTGACTGAAGAACTATCTCGCGAAGCGTAAGCTGCAGCGGATATAAATTTCTTGATTTTTGCAGGTAAAGCGCCGCATTAAACCAGGAGTTCCAGTGCTGTACAGCATAAAACAGCACTATTACCGCAATTATCGATTTGCTTACGGGAAGGATTATCCTTGTAAGTATCTTTATCTCACTCGCCCCGTCAATGCGGGCTGCCTCAAGCATTTCTTTCGGGATCTCTGCAAATGAGGTCCTCATGATGATTATATTGTATGCAGAAAGTGCTCCCGGAATTATAAGTGCCCACCTTGTATCCATCATGCCAAGCTTGTTTACCACCATAAATGTCGGAACAAGGCCGCCGTTAAAGATCATGGTAAATATGACAAAGAGTGCGAAAGGTTTTCCAAACATAAGTCCTTTTGTACTCATGACATAGGCTGCAAGGATGTTTAACACAAGGCCAAGAAGCGTAGCTGCCACAACGTAGATAATCGTATTGCCGTAAGCGTTAAGAATGGTGGAGTTTTGCATTATCAGCTTATAGCCGCCAAGCGTGATCTTTCCAAGCGGTTTAAAATACAGGCCGCTTGTTGCCGCAACTTTTAACGGGTCGCTTATAGAACCCATGGCTACATGCCACACAGGCAGGAAGAATATGACACAAAGCATTAACAAAAATATGGTATTAAATACCGCAAATATTTTTTCACCTGTCGATCTTTTATTCATGCTCTTTTCCTCCTACCATATACTTGTTTCATTAACTTTTCGGCTAATGAAGTTGGCTGTAAACAGTACCACCATGTTTACAAGGGAGTTAAAAAGGTTTACAGCGGTTGAATAGCTGTAATCCGCATCAAGGATACCGACTCTGTAAACATAACTTGAGATAACATCTGCTGTCTCATAGGTTGACGGGCCATACATAAGTATTATCTTCTCGTATCCGACGCCCATGATCTGTCCAAGTCTTAAGATAAGAAGAACGATGATGGTAGATGCTATACCCGGAAGCGTAACATGCAGCGTCTGTTTCCAGCGGTTCGCGCCGTCAATTCGGGCTGCCTCATAAAGGGTAGGGTCTACTGCTGCCAGCGCCGAAATAAATATGATGGAGTTATAGCCAAGGTGCTGCCAGAGGTTAGAGCCGATATAAAGGCTTCTAAACCACTTGGACGAGGATATGACCGCTCCTCCTTCCCATCCGAAAAATGAGGCTATATTTGTGATAAGACCGTTTGCCTTACCAAAGTCAAAAAGGATAGATACCACAACCACTACCGAGATAAAGTACGGCAGATATGATATGGTCTGAACTGTTTTCTTAAATCTTTTGTTTCTTACCTCATTTAAGCAAAGTGCAAAAATGATAGGAAGAGGAAACGAAAACAAAAGACCGTAAAAGCTGATCAAAAGGGTATTTTTAAGGAGTCTCCAAAAGAACGGGGACAGGAAAAATCTTTTGAAATTGGCAAGTCCCACCAGCTGACTTCCAAAAATGCCCTTCTTGATCTGATACTTTTCAAATGCCATAGCTATGCCAAACATGGGGGCATAATTAAATATGGCAAAATAAAGCACCACCGGCAGAGCGAGGAGATACATCTGCCAATGGTTCTTTATATCAAGTTTAAGCCTCAGAAAAAACGGCTTTTTTAATGTGTTTTTTGCTTTCTTTGAATCCATTGGTTTCACCTTTCAGTAAATTTGGCGTTATTTAAAACAAAGTGGAGAAAGCAGAAATCACTTTCTGCTTTCTCCGAAACGATACAATGACCCCCGTCAATTAATATCATCTGTTGTTATAACGATCAAGGCTTGCCTGTTTAATCGCTATACACCTGTCAATTCCCATACTCTTAAGTGTGTTCCTGTAATCATCATATTCATCAAGGGATCTTTCTCCGTTGATGAATTTAACCTCATTTTCCTGAATATACGCGTCAATATCGGTAAAATACTGTGTGTATTCAAGGTTCTCTTCAGATGTCATAGTAACGGTAACCGGTATATAGTTTGTCGGAGCATATTTGGACCATACCGCGTATGATGCTGCTCTGTCTGCAGGCATCTGCTCGATCTGAGCTGCCTCGCAACGTATAGGAGGGTTCTTTGCCCAGTACTTTGCTGCTACAGTTGCTGAATCAAGTCCGTCAGGATTGCTGTAACGGAAATCATAGATACCTATACGATGTCCGTCTTCTGCCTCATACCATACAGTATCCTTCTCGCTGTCGATACCGTAGTTGGCATTAAGGTAAACGTCCTTAGCATAGAAGCTGTCCACCCAGCGGATAGCCTCTTCAAGATGAGGACTGTTAGCATTTACAGTGAGGCAAACTGCCTGAATGTCACGGTTGTTATTTGCAACATCTCTCCATGCAGGATCGGGATCACTTGCGCTCTTTTTAGGCTGAGGAGCAGCAACCGCATAGAAATCAGGGTTTGTAGCGCCTCTTGAAATGTAGGCATCTGTCATACGTGTACCCCAGTCAACGAGTGCTCCTATCTTATCGTTAAGGATCATGTCGTTATCTGCAGCAACGCCTGATGACTGTCTTGTGGCAAAGTCAGGGTCAAGAAGGCCTTTCTTGTACCAATCGTTAAGAAGAGTAAGATAATCTTTGTAAGCATCCTCCATAGGACCGAATTTAACGGTTCCGTTAACCTGATAGAATCTTGGAGCAATGCCAAAACCTGCCATAAACTCGCCGTGATCGATACCGTATTTTGAAGTATAGAAAGGAGCTTCAATACCAAGCTGATCTTTAAATGCTGTAAGCACTGTCTCCCACTCATCATATGTTGTAGGGACATCCATATTTACCTTATCAAGGAAATCCTTACGGATCGAAAGACCCTGGTCAGCATATCCGCCTTCCATATTGTCCCAGAAACTCCAGAATCCATACATTTTTCCTGAGTCTGTAAGTACGTCCTGTTTTGCTGTGTCAATGCTGTTAAGCCAGCTGACATAGTTAGGTGCCCAGTCAAGATGCTCTCTGATATCAGCAATATAGCCGTCATTGATAGCTGCATCCATACCGTCACGGTACATGAAATTCATAGGCTGAGTATACATGATATCAGGAAGGTCGCCTGAAATGAAGAGATTGTTAAAGGACTGGCTCTCTTCACCTGCAGCAGGCACGATAAATTCAATATGAATATTGGTCTTTTCCTCAAGCCACTGGAAGAATTCGCTGTCGTTGTAATCTGCAAGTGTTCCGATGGAACCGGCATTTGGATACCAGTAGGTCAGTGTGATCTTCTCATCGCTGAGAGGATATGTCTGTCCGTTTGTTTCGCCCTTTACCACATCAGACTTTGGTATCTCATCTGCTGCCTGTGCTTTGGCATCAGTCGCAGTGTCATCGTTTGATGTCTTTGTGTCCGCCGTAACTGAGGTCTGTTTGTCATCCTCTTTAGCCGGCTGCTCGGATGATTTTCCACATCCTGAAAGAGCGCTTGTCAGCATAACTGCTGCAAGAAATAATGATAGAATTCTTTTTTTCATTTCTTTCCCTCTCTTTATTAGATTTTTTATAAAACACACGCCAAGGAGCAACGAAACTCTTTAAGCATAATAAGTATAAGGCAAGTTGCACAATTATTCAAGCGATAGCGAGTTATTTTTCATCGTTTTGTGCATTTTTAATGTTTTCTTAGTTTATTGTTATTTGGTAATATTCTATTTATATGCACTGTGCACAAAAAAATCGATATATTTTCGAAACTCTTTTCGCTAATCTCAGGTCGGATATCGTAGCTATTTCCTTTGTAGAAAGACTATAAAAATGCATAAAAAAAGACTTTTAAGCATATGTCCGCTTGCTGCGGCATATTACTTAAAAGTCCGAAATCTTTTCTTTTTTATCTGTTTTTTCTCGAAGTTATATCAAGTACCGTATGGCCTTCAGCGAGCTTTCCGGGCACCACGACCTGTTCCACCACCGTTGTTCGCGGTGATTCTATTAGCCCTATAAGCTTCTCCCCCGCCACTTTTCCTATGGTCTCAGAATCCTGGATTATGGTGGTAAGTCTCGGGTTAAGATATTGCAGCGCTTTTGTTCCGTCAAAACCCGCTACCGAAATGTCTTCAGGAATGCTAAGCCCCCTTGCTCTTATAGCGTTAAGGCCTCCCATGCCTCCAAAGTCATCGGAAAACAGTATACACGTCGGCGGATTACGAAGCCCCAAAAGGGACTCTGTCGCCATATATGTAGCATCTACATCACGGTATGGAACTTCCATAACGTATTCTTCGGGAATTTCGATCCCGTGTCGCTCTGCCGCTCTGAAAAAGCCTGCGATACGTCCGCTTGTAACAGCAGAAGGAGTTCCGTGCAGGTATGCTATCTTCCTATGTCCTTTTGATATGATATATTCCATAAGCTCGCTCATTCCGCCCACATTGTCAGACATGATCGATACTCTGTTGTTATAGATATAATCGATGGTAACAAGCGGTATGTCACTCGATACAAGCTCGAGAACCTCTTTGCTCTCAAAATCTATGGAAGCAAGCATAACCCCGTCAAATCCATGCTGTCTGCAGTGCTCAAGATAAGTGGAACAAAAAGGCTGCTTTTTGCTGTTGCTTATAAAGGTAATGTCATAGCCACGGTCCTCAACTGTTCTCTTAAAACCATCAAATACAGCCGCATAATAATCATGAGTAAGTCCGCTTGTTGACTCGTCTACAAAAAGTACTCCTATACTGTATGTTCTTGTAGCATTAAGAGTTCTTGCAGAAAGGCAATATCCGAGCTCTCTTGCAGCTTTAAATACTTTTTCTTTTGTCTCATTGCTAACATCTTTTTTGCCATTGAGCGCCTTACTGACTGCAGCAACCGACACTCCGCATTTTTGTGCTATGTCTTTTAATGAAGCCATAGGGGGTATTCCTTTCAAAAACTATTTCCTCTCAATTATCGTTTTATCCCTTATCCACTCTATAATACACCATTTTATATGCTGTGCCAAGAATATGAGTAAAAATACACTTGACTTTTTATTGTTAGCGGAGTATAACTGTCTTGTTAGCATTCGCTAACAAATACAATTAATGGAGGAAGTAAAATGAAATCACTATTTATGAAGGCAACCGCACTTTTCCTCGCACTTTTACTCTGCCTGGGCTCGTCGGAATTTGCTTTGACAACTGTAAGGGCCGAAGAGACAGCTACTGCTGCCGAGGCGCAGAAGGGGAAGGATTTCCTAAAAAATGTTATCGGGGAATACATTCCTTTGTTTGAAGGCGCATCCTTTGATGCAAAATACGATCACTATTGGCATGATTATTCTGCTGCAGTAGCAGGTGCTTCTATGGCTGATATGTGTGTGACCATGCTTAAGCAGGGAATAGGGGCAACCACATACGGTAAAGCGGCAACAGAAAGCTTTTTCTGCGGTTTTACCGAAAATGTCGCAAAGATCGCATTTGGCGGCGTTGATGGTACTGAAGTTACATTTACCCTTAAAGACGGCAAGACAATAAAGCATACTTATGCATATGTTAAAGATGCCGAAGCAACAGGCGAGACCGAGGGTCAGAAAATGGCTATGGGCGGATATGTTTATAAGAGCAAAGACAACAATAAAGACGAATTTACTTATCTGTTCATGTGCCCTGATACTCCGGATACCACATATCATCTTGAGTTCAGATACGGAAGCGATGAAGCTGATATTTTAAATTTAACAGGTGGTAAGTATAAAAACTGGCTCGCAGCAGGCTTTAGCGCTTCAGCCTTAAACGATCCAAAAGAAGCACTTATGAGCCGCGTTATCGGACTTTTTGTAGCCGAAAATCTTGAAGGCATGAGCGGCGACGAGGCAGCTTCCCAGAGAGCTTCACTTGAAGGCACATGGGATATGGACACAACCGCATTTAAAAGTTACCCGGGGTATGAAAATGCCTCCATGTATATGGAACTTGGCAAAAACGGTACAGGCAAGAGCTATGTTGATATGACAGGCAGCGGAAGCTACACTCTTGCAAGCGAGTATCCTTTCTATACCTATGGAAGCAAAGATGCGTCAGGCAAGGAAACCGGCGTTTACCTTGTTATGAGCGAAGATGAAGGCCTTAAGACCGCAACCTACGAGATATCAGAAGCAAACGGTGTTAAGACCCTGGTGTTTGCCTCATCTGAAGGCGTTATCACCTACTATGGCCGCAAAGCTTTAACAAAAGCCAAGATCACAAAGGCCAAGATCAAAGATGGAAAGAAACTTTCTTTAACATGGAAAAAGGTTGAAAATGCTGAGGGCTATGAAGTTCTTTATTCTACAAGCAAGAAATTTAAGAATGCGAAAACACTTGATGTTAAGAGCAAAACATCCGCAAAGATAAGCAAACTTAAGAAAAAGACCTACTATGTAAAGGTACGTGCTTACTCGAAAGATGCCGCAGGCAATAAGGTATTTGGCAAGTACTCTAAAACAACTGTTGTTAATAACAAATAATGATACCATAGAT
The DNA here is from genome assembly GCA_016284355.1 of Lachnospiraceae bacterium. Lineage (GTDB taxonomy): Bacteria > Bacillota > Clostridia > Lachnospirales > Lachnospiraceae > JAEEOQ01. The sequence continues at coordinate 386 of JAEEOQ010000058.1, read as the reverse complement.
CACATCAAATTCTCCTAGACAGAAAATAGAAAAACTGCCATTTAAAGGCCGGGGTTAGGCTCGTTAGTAAGCCGCACACCCCGGTCTTTATCTTTTTTTGCCTTTTCAGTAGAAGCATACCTATTGGTATCAATAATGACACAGATCGTTGCAGAGAGGATATTCGCAGGTTTTTTAGAGGGCAGACCCTCATTATTGCTAAATATTAATACAGAATTCTATGATTTCCTGTTTTCTTGATTCTACATCCGCTTTATATTCGATAGATGTCAGCCCAAGATGATCCACACTCTCTATCTCCAAATGACCATAAAAATGTTCTATGCTTCCGATGATCCGCTCACATTCCGGCATATTAGGTCCGGTTCTCAAAGCAATTGTAAAGC
>JAEEOQ010000057.1 GCA_016284355.1 Lachnospiraceae bacterium | reverse complement strand
GGCAAAAAGGGCAAATACACTGTATGCAAAAGATGCGGTGGCACCAAGAGCCACAAGGGTGTCCATGTTTGGAGACCTGTGTATAAGACCCTTAAAACCGCTGATGAAAAACTTCTGATTAATCACCATTATAAAACCTGCTATAAGGAGCTCGTAAAGCCCCATAGCAACGTGGTTTCCATCTAAAAATGCGGGAAGCGGCCAGTCCCAGAGCATATGCCCCATAGAAACATACATAAGAGGGATAAGCAAGATCACCGAAGCGATCAGCCTCTTTTTAAGTTTCGGAGTTTCGGTATCTTTAAGGGAATCTTCGTAATTTTCGGCAGAAGAATTTGCCTTGCCTGCTTTTTTAAGGCTTGCGCCGTAACCTGCGGCCTCAACAGCCTTTATTATTTCTTCGGGAGATGCGTTTCCTTCCACGCCCATAGAATTTGTAAGAAGGCTTACTGCGCAGCTTTCAACGCCGTCTATAGCATTTACAGCCTTCTCGACTCTTGCCTGGCAGGCAGCGCAGCTCATTCCCGTAACGTTATATTGTTCCATATTTCACCTGTCCTATTTCATAAGTTTTTGCAGGGTAACCACGAGTTCATCTATTATCTCGTCGTTACCGTTTCTGATATTTTCAGTAACGCATGTCTTCATGTGGTTTGCAAGAAGCACCTTGTTAAAGCTGTTAAGCGCGCTTGTAATGGCAGAGACCTGAATAAGGATATCCGTGCAGTACGCATCACTTTCAAGCATATTTTCAACGCCTCTTACCTGGCCCTCTATCCTTTTAAGCCTGTTCATAAGGTCTTTCTTTTCCTTATCGTCGCGGTCTTTGTGTTTGCCGGAACAATGCGGACAGAGCCCTTCTGCTTCTTCCATATTATTTTCGTTATCTTTCATATATATCCTCCATAAAATACCCTGCAGGGGTATATCTTGACTTCGGTGTCATTATATACCCCCACAGGGTATGTGTCAACATTTTTTTTACATATGTACCACAGTCCCTTTTGGTTATTGCACTTGCTTACTCATGCATGTTTTCCAGATCTTTAAGCCAGAGCGCCACAGATGCATCACTTGGCATGCGCCAGTCTCCTCTTGGAGACAATGTGACGGAACCTACTTTAGGCCCGTCTGGCAGGCAGCTGCGCTTAAACTGCTGAGAAAAGAATCTCCTAAAGAAATTCCTGGCAGCTGAAACCACCTCATCATATGACAGTTCCGGGTATGCCTTCATTGCAAAGGCTGCTGAGCGAGAAGGTTCAAATCCGTGTCTTAACGTATAGAACAAAAAGAAATCGTTTAAGTCATACTTTCCGATCTTTTCTTCTGTCATCTGCGCGATCTCCCCATCCTTTCCCGGGGTGAGCTCCGGCGTGATCGGAGTATCGCAGATTGATAAAAGCACCTCTTTTAATTCCTCATTTCCGCATACTCCGGCATAGGTGCTGCAGATAAATCTTACCAGTGTTTTAGGAACAGATGCATTTACTGCATACATGGACATATGATCTCCGTTATAGGTACACCACCCGAGAGCCAGCTCGGAAAGATCGCCTGTTCCAACTACAAGGCCGTTTTTCATGTTTGCGGCATCCATCAGGATATATGTCCTCATTCTTGCCTGCGCATTTTCATAGGTTATGTCCCCCTCGCCCTGGTACGTCTGCTCATGACCAAGGCTTGCAAGATGAAGGCTTACTCCTTCTTCTATCGGTATCTCATGTATCTCGTCCGCAAGAAGATCCATAAGTCTGCTCGCATTGCTGTATGTGAGCTTTGAGGTGTTTCCCTTATTTGGCATAGTGTAGGCGATTATGCGAATGTCCGGCACGATCTTCTTTGCTTCTGCGCACACAATGAGGGCAAGGGTTGAATCAAGACCTCCCGAAACACCGATCACAAGGTTTTTTATTCCTGTGTGAAGCACTCTTGTGGCAAGGCCGTTTGCCTGGATCTCAAGGATCCTGCGGCATCTCTCATCTCGCATATAGTTATCTGCAGGAACAAACGGATTCCTTGGAATGCTGATATTATTTTTCTTTAATGAATCCGCCATTTCAGCTATGCTGACTTCATTTTCACCAATGGCTTTTACATTTACATTTATCCTGCGATAATTTTCTGCGCCCGCAGTTTCAAACGTGTTCTGCCTTCTTCTGTCATGCATGATGACACCAATGTCTATATATGAAACCACCGCATTTGATCTTCCGGGGAAGATGGATTCTGCCATAATGCTTCCGTTTTGCGCTATTATGGAATGCCCTGAAAACACAAGATCTGTACTGCTTTCGCTCGTTCCCGCTGAAGCATAGATATACGCAAGATAACAAGCACCGCTTTGCTGAGCCACTAAATGCCTTCGGTATTCCTGCTTGCCAATGAGCTCGTCCGAAGCAGAAAGGTTTGCAATAATGTTTGCTCCCGCAAGTGCTGCATGGGTGCTTGGTTTATCAGGGATCCACAGATCTTCGCATATTTCAACACCCAGCACAGCTCCGCTTTCAGTATCTTCTGCCAAAATATCGGTCCCAAAAGGAATACAGGTATCTCCAAGTTTAATGGACCTTCCTTTGATCTCTTTTCCCGAAGCAAACCAGCGGCATTCATAAAACTCGGAATAATTCGGAATAAATGTCTTTGGAATGAGCGCTTTCACTGCCCCTTCCGAAATGATCGCTGCACAGTTATAAAGACTGTTCTCATAGCGAATTGGCACTCCGATAATGATCAGGCTCTGAATATCTTTCGTTTTTTTTGCTATATCAAATATGGCTTTTTCTGCCTCAGCAAGCAAAAGATCGCTTAAAAAGAGATCTCCGCAGGTATATCCCGTTACCGAAAGCTCTGGAAACACTGTAACCCCGCAGTCCGAAAGCTCCACTGCCATTTTTATTATCTGCTCGGAATTATATTCCACATCTCCGATTTTTAACTGTGGCTGCGCTGCTGCCACCTTTATAATCCTGTTTTTCATGATAAATCCTCCGGTTTTTTCAAAAGAAAAAGACAAAGGCACCGTAAATAGGCGCCTTTGCCTCTACATCATTATACTACAGAATAACCAAAAAGGACATCCCAATTCCATTATCTAAATGGTATTAGAACAGACCCTTTTGGTTTTTTTGACTTGGTGAGACGTAAAGGTTATAATCTATCTAAGTAATGGGCGTTTTGTTGGAAGTTAAAAACTGTATTTTAAAGCGTACGAATGCGGCGGTGGCTTGGGGCA
>JAEEOQ010000056.1 GCA_016284355.1 Lachnospiraceae bacterium | reverse complement strand
CTTTACTTCCACTAATGTGGTACAATCTTATCTGGTTTAAATAAAGAAATACCTGTACGAAAGGCACTAAAATGAAAGAATTAGGTTATATCATATTTGCAATGATCTATAAAATATGCTGTCTTGGGAAGGCAGAGCCCGATACGGTTTTTGAGATCATGACCCATGACCCTTCTGAAACCGGCAATATAAAGACCTTTGAGCGCTATATGTTATCTCAGGATGATTACATAATTTACAGCATTACAAAGGCAGAGCGCGACGACAGGACTATAAAGGGAATGCTTAAATTTCTTTTTATGAAGCCTGCGCAGATGGCAAAGGCCGGCATAATCCTTATGGATAACGCATTTATCCCAATGGCGTTTTTTAAGGTAAGAAAAAGCACTAAGGTCATTCAGCTCTGGCACGGCACAGCCACTATAAAGAAGTTTGGCCAGGATGCAAATGTGGGCAAAACAAAGAAATACGAATACAAACTGAATCAGAATATAACAAATCTTATCGTTTCATCAGAAAGCCTTATAGATCAGTATTCTCAGGCTTTTGGAGTAAAGAAAGACCGGGTATTTGCTACAGGTCTACCTCGTACAGACGCGGTTATCGATTACATTTTTAAGTACGGAACAGAAGGCAACAAGGATTATAAAAAATATATTCTTTACGCCCCAACTTTCAGGGACAACGAAGTAGACGACCCAAAGCTTCATCTTGATATAGAAAGACTTCTTGATAAACTGCCCGAAGACTACGTTATCATGTTAAGGCTTCATCCTTACGTTGCAAGCAAATTTGCAAACCGCATAGATCCAAAGTATGACGAGCGCGTTATCGACGTAAGTAAAAGCAAAGACCTGCTTGAGCTTATGGGTTCTTCCTGCTGCCTTATTACAGACTACTCTTCTATTATCTTTGAGTATCTTCTTTTTGATAAACCTATGTATTTTGCAGCAGATGACATCGAAGAATTTTCAGAGGGCGGAAGAGGGTTCTATGAGCCTTATGAAGAGTTTGTTCCGGGTCCGGTTATACCTGATGCAGGAGAGCTTGCAAAGGCTATCGTAAGCGGCGACAAATACGACTACACTCCATATATAGAGCGTTTCTACGGAGAGCCCGATAACGAGTGCTGCAAGAGAATATACGAACTGATTTGACATATGTCATTTATATAGCAGAAGGCCCGGTCTAATGTCTTATGACTTAGATCGGGCCTTCCCACTGTTAATCTATTGGTTTAGTGTATTATTTGTTATCTGCTGTAATAGCCTTTGCTGCTGTACGTCCTGAAACGATGATCTCAGTGATAGCGTTACCACCAAGTCTGTTACCACCGTGGATTCCTCCGGTAACTTCGCCTGCTGCGTAGAGACCCTTGATAACGTTTCCGTTTGTATCAAGTACGTGTCTGTTAACATCTACTGATACACCACCCATTGTATGGTGTGTTGAAGGAGCCATAAGACGAACACGAAGCTTAGCATCATCAAGGTTGTATGTATCCTTGTTATATGAACCGTCGTCGTTCTTCTCGCATGTTCCGATAAGATCTGAGAACTGCTTCTTTGTAACGCCCTCAGGCTGTGTACCTGTCATGATAGCGTTATCGTAGTTCTTGATTGTCTCGATAACTGTGTTAGCGTCTGTAGGAAGACCAAGCTCTGCGAAAAGATCAGCAAGCTGTGAAATAGTTCTTACATACTGTCTGTTAGTAACATCCTCATCCTTGTATGGATATGGACCAGGGATTGGATGGTTGTAGTTAGCGATCTCAATAAATACACCCTTAGCACCGTTCATCTCGATACCGTTTCTGAACTCACCGAGTGAAAGAACGTCACGCTCTGAAGTCTCATCTACGAATCTCTTTCCTGTTGTAGGATTGATGTAGATTGCGTAATCTCCGCCACCGAATGCAAGGTTACCGTCATCGATCCAGCTGATAGGCATAAGCTGTGTAAAGCCCTCACCTGTAGTAGCTCCGCCAACTGCCTCAGCCATAGCGATACCATCACCCTGAAGTGAAGAACGGTTTGTTGTCTTTGTTGTAGGAAGAAGGTACTCTGATGACCAATATTCGTTGGTTGCAAGAACCTTGTCGATATTTGCTGCGTAACCACCTGTTGCAAGGATAACACCCTTGTTAGCCTTAACATTTACAGGAGTTCCGTCGTATCTTGTACCTTTAACACCAACTACAGCGCCGTTTTCTACAACGAGCTCTTCAGCTGTTGTACGAAGAAGAACCTTGTTGGCATCATTAGCCTTAATAAATGTGGTGTAAGGAGCCATAAAGTAGCTGCCCCAACGTCCTTCGTAAGACTCTTTTACTCCGTCGCCGTCTGTATCGATATCAGCGCCGATAAACTGGTTCTCTCTGAACCAAAGAGCACCGATAAGAGTAGGCTGTGTATCTTCAACGAATGTTGAGCCCTGTGCCTCAAGCCATGGCTTGATATCCTGACCATCTTCGATGAACTGCTTTACAAGATCAACATTACCATAGATCCACTTGGAACCGTCAGCGCTCTGTCTTAATCCACCGTAGTATGTCTGGAAAATGTGAAGGTTTACACTTGAGAAAAGTGTAAGCTCTGACTCAGGAACACCTGCGTCAAGCTTTGGCTGTGCCCAGTCAAGGTATGCCTTGATCTCTTTCTTGAGTTCAAGAAGTGTAGGAAGGTAATCAGCGTGAACGCCGTGCTTTGAAAGCTCTTCCATATCACCTGCAACATACTCATGATCTTTATAATAATCTGCATCAAACTCGCTCTCGTTCCAGTTAAGGATAGTCTTAAGCTCGCCGATACATCCAAGTACTGATTTAACCTTGTTGTATGTGTTGCCGTCGTAACCAACGCCTGTTGTAGCGTCAGGATCTGCTGCGTCCCATACAAGGTACTTCATAGCTGACTGATACTGTCCACCTGAAACAAGTGTGTTACCACCGATCTCAGCGTTCTTCTCGATAACAAGAACTGTGTTGCCATCCTGTGCTGCCTGAGCTGCTGCAGAGATACCTGCTCCGCCGGCACCAACAACGATAACATCCCAGCTTCCTTCGATAGGAGCCTCAGCCACTACGTCAAGTTTATTTGCTGCAAATGCGCTTGCATCTGAAACGCCTGCTGCCTCTGCTGCTGCGTTAACAGCAGTCTTAAGAGCACGGCTTGAGAAAGTAGCACCTGAAACGCTGTCTACGCCGGTTCCGTTTGCTGCGATGATATCAGGAATAAGGATATCAAATGCAATGTCACCAACATGAGCTGTTTCTCTGCTGCTTGTAACTTCGATGCTCTCAATTGCTTTGTCAGAAAATGTAACGCTAACCTCTACAGGTCCGTTGCATCCTTCGCCTGTACCTGTGTAGGTACCTGCTGTGAAAGTAAGCTCAGCACTTGCATCAGCTGCAGGAGCCTGCTCACCTTTCTTTGCCATCTCAATGGCTTTTGCTGCTGCAGTCTTAACAGCGGTAGATGTAATAGTTGCACCTGAAACGCCGTCAATCTCTGCGCTCTGAGCTTTTTTAAGCTGCTCTGTAAGTTCTTCAAGAGCTGCTCCGCCTACTGCAGGTGTCTCATCGTTTCCCTCGAGTACAACATCTGTAATAGTGTTTGCATCTACAGTAAGAGTTACTGTAACTGCGCCGCCAAATCCCTGCTCGCTGGCTGAATATGTGCCAGGAACATAAAGACCTTTCTCTTCTGCGCCCTTTGATTCTTCTACCTGCTGATTGTTGTCAGCCGGCTGCTCTGCCTTTTTGCCGCAGCCTACAAGTGAAAGAACCATTACGAGGCAAAGAAGAATTGAAACTGATTTCTTCATAAAGTCCTCCTTTTTTTAATATGACTTTTGTGTCATATTAAATACTGTCACCAGATTAACAAAGTAATTTTACTCTCTTGTGAAAAATTTTACAATTCAAATTATGCTACTCACGCTCTCATATTTTGCTAAAGCCTTGCCTAAAAATTGCATAGAAAAAGGACCGCTTTTATGTAGCGATCCTTTATCAAAAATAGCTCCGTTATTTTACAACACTGTCAACACCCGAATCTTCAGGGCCTTCCACAGTTATAACAACTTCATTCGGGAGGCAAACGATGATCTCACCGCTCTTGTTTATCTTTCCCTGATGAACGCAAAGACCATCAGGGCAGCTTGCCTCTTTGATATATGCGTATCCGTCTTCAATAACAAGAAGGTTTAGGTTGTTAAGATATGAAATAGGAAACTCTCTGTTCTCATTAAGCGGGAATCTTGCATACTCTCTTCCAAATACACTTACAACCACTTCAGAACCCTTCTTTGCGGGAGCCACCTTTTTATATATGAAAAAACCGGCCGCAAGAAGGACTATAAGTCCAACCAATATTAACTCGTTTCTACGTCTTTTACTCATTTTGTACTACTCCTGTCTAACAATGGCAGCTCTTATTTACTGAGGTATAAAGCTGTCAAAGATAAAAAAGTCAAATTTTTTCTTGGCATTTTCAAGCTGCTCCTGGCTCTTTATGGTCCAGGCAAATGTATTAATATGATACAGCTTTTTTGTAAGAGTAAAGGAAAGCATATCCATCTCTCTGTGATCAAAAGCTATAAAATCCGGTTTTGTAAGGAAATTGAAAAGCAGATTCTGGCAGCACCAGGAAATAAAATGCTTTCTTCCGTTAGGATCATGCCATACGTTTTCGGCAAGCTGGCCTCGCATAATGTTAGGTCTGTGCTTACGATACCATCTTACAAGAAGCGGATTAAAACTTTCCATGCACCAGACACCTTTGTATTTATCAAGCATCGGTGCTGCAACCTCGCAAAGGGAGAGGTCGGTAAGATCTTCTTTAAACTCTATTATAAGAGGAACTTTTCCGTCTACCAGTTCAAGAACTTCAGCTAAAGTCGGTATTTTCTCATCGCTCTTAAAAAGTCTGAATTTTTCTTTAAGCTCTGCCACGGTATAATCGGAGATAAGACCGTCAAAACCGCAGGCTCTCTGCAAATGTTTATCATGCATGATAACAGGTACCTTATCTTTTGAAAGGTGGATATCAAGCTCGATACCATACCCTGCTTCAACCGCCTTTTTAAATGCGGCGTAAGAGTTTTCGGGAGCCTCGCTCTTATTATTAAATAAGCCTCTGTGAGCATAAAAGCGCCCCTGAAAAGGAGTGATATCTGCTCTGTTAAACATCTTTGGCATTATAGCAAGCAGATACAATACCGCAATAACAAGAAGTACGATCGCAATGATCCCAAGAATCTTTAATACTATCATAATATGCATCTTCTTCTTTCTTTGAAATATTTCGTATAGTAGTATACAACGATTTTTTAAAAATATCCACTATGAAGTAAAATAATAATATTCACACAACAAAAATTATTTAATCGCTTTTGCAAATTTTTCAAAATGTTTTTTATTTTTGTGTTGACTTTTAATTTAACTGTGATATAATAAACTTACAGAACAGAATAAAGAAGTTTTATACACTTCTTGTTCTATTGATATTGATAATTCCCCAATTATTGATAATCCCTTATAGTTGTAGGAAGGTCTTCCCCCCTTCTTACTACAACTCCCCCTGAAAAGGCACCGAATCCCCGGTGCCTCTTCTCCTAAAATTGATGATACGATTACATCTTTTTCATTTTCCTCTAACGCAGAAAAGACCATCGGATTAATTTCCGGTGGTCTTTTCCTATGCGTTACTTTACTTTTTTCTGCTCGTTTTTACTTAGAAGTCGTCCCGTCCTTTTTCTCGTAATCTTCAGGCAATTTCCCATTAAACACGAGATTATGAAGTACTGTCTTGGTTTCATCCCACTTAGGTACAAGGACTGAAGCGCCGTTTATGTTTTCTGAGGTGTAGCCGCCATCTGTAGGAAGACGAAGCATCTTAAGTTCTTTGCTCTCAAGACCAACATCAAAAAGATCTGCAAGGTAGTTCTTGCAATTGTTCTTGCGGATGTTTGTCTCTACAATAGGAAGAACCGTATTCATAAGGTTGACAAGTTCTGAGATATTGCTCTTCTTTACCTTTGTAAAGATGGCGTTAAGCACTCTTCTTTGTCTTGAGGTACGTCCCATATCGTAATTAGAACCGTCAAGAGTAGCCACCTTACGTACACGGCAGTAGCCAAGAGCCTGGTTTCCGTTAAAGTGGTTCTTGCCTGCCTTGACTTTTCTGTATTTCTTCTTTGAAATATAGTTTGTCTTATTAAGATATTTAGCTTCTTCTTCTGTAAGCTCTATATCTACGCCGCCTACAGCGTCTACAAGCTTCTCAAAAGAATCAAAGCCTACAAGTGCGTATCCGTCTATCCTTATATCGTAGTTATAAGCGATAGTCTCAAAAAGCCCGTTTATTCCGCCCTTTGCGTAAGCTGTATTGATCCTGCCGTCGGTATAACCCGGTATCGTTACCCAGCTGTCTCGCATAAGAGAAGTAAGGCTAAGGGTGCCTTTATTCTTATTAATAGTAGCGATCATAAGAGCATCTGTATGTCCGCCCGCCTGACCGTAACCTATCGCCTCAACACCGATAAGAAGGATATTGGTAACGCCCTCTTCGTGACGAGCCTTCTTATAAGTATCGCTCATCTCATCCATGTGGACATTCGGATAGTAAATACCGCCGTTTTCCTCGCGGATAGACTCTACTGTGATCTCTTCATCCTCTGCCCCTGCGTAGTCTATCTTTGAATACGCATACTCTGTAGCAAAATGGATAAGGATCTTACGTCCCGGCTTTGTAAACACAAGGAAAAGAAGTATAAGCGCCGCAATAACAAGGGCAATGAGAACACCTTTTATAAAGGAAAGGAATTTATTCTTCTTTTTCTTAGGCGCCTTTTTTATCTCAAGCGGCTGCTCTTCATATTCGTCATTAACCTGCTCTGCGAGAGATTTCTTAACGTCTCGCATTATATCGTCTGCATCTTTATTGCTCATGATATCTCTCCATTCGTCTTTTGGCGCGAGCCCGCGCCGTACATTCTCACATATGATATCACAATTGGCTTGATAAAGATATTAATTTTTTCTTAAGATTGGTCATAGCTGCCTTAACATCTTTCAAATACCGGCATATAGTCGATCGGAGCCTTTACCTTTACCTTCTTGCCGCCTTCGTAAGCCTTGCCGTTACTTGTAAGCTTCCATTTTCCCTCAGGAAGGTAAACCTCGCGCTCGCGCTGACCCAGCTTAAATATAGGTGCTACAAGGTATCTGCTGCCGAACATATACTGGTCCTGAAGCTCCCAGCATGTGGCATCCTCAGGGAACTCGTAGAACATGGTCCTTATAAGCGGAGAACCATTCTCGCTTGCCTCTCTGTAAAGAGTTGCGATATAGTTTTGCATATCGATCCTGATGTCGTAATATTTCTTCATGATAGCGTAGTTATCTTCGCCGTAGCTCCAAAGCTCATTTGGCTGGCCTGTGTGAAGATAGCCGCCACCAAAATCTCTTGTATCAAGAGGCGGGATATCATAAGGACCTCTGTCTCCGTGCATACGGAACACTGCAGAGTATACTGCAAACTGATACCATCTTATAAGAAGTTCTCTAAAATCAGGGTCGTTAACATCGTCTGTCATAAAACCGCCAATATCGGTGGTCCACCAAGGAATACCCGCAAGGCCCATATTAAGGCCTGCTGCCACCTGATCATAAAAGGACTCAAATGTACTAGGTACATCGCCTGACCAGATAACATTACCGTATTTCTGGCTTCCTGCCCAGCCGCAACGAAGAAGATTTACTACAGGGCCACGTCCCATATCTTTCATGTGGTCAAAGAAAACACGGCTGTACATCTGCGGATACATATTCGAGCAGCTAAGTGCCGGGCCTTCACAGTATCTGTAGTTTTCAAAATCATATACGCCGTAATCAGGCTCTGAGTTATCAAGCCAGAAAGCATCAAAACCGTAATCGTAGTAATTCTTCTTACAAACTTCCCATACATACTCGCGGGTCTCAGGGTTAAACGGATCGATTTCAACGCAGTCACCCTGATAGTCGTAGGTCTGCGCTGCGCCGCGCTCAGTTTTAATAAGAAGGCCTCTTTCCATCATAGGCCCGAAGTTCTCGCTCTTTCTGTCAACAGAAGGCCATACGGATACGATAACTCTGATGCCCATTTTGTGAAGCTCATCTACCATAGCCTTTGGATCCGGCCAGTAGGTTCTGTCAAACTTCCAGTCGCCCTGAACCGTCCAGTGGAAAAAGTCGATAACGATCTGATCTATCTTAATACCTTCTTTTTCATATTTATGTGCTACTTCAAGCACTTCTTCCTGGGTACGGTAACGGAGCTTACACTGCCAAAGCCCCATAAGCTCGCGAGGAAATTCAGGTGCTCTTCCCGTTACGCCGGTATAGGCTTTAATTATTTCCTTTGGAGTATCGGCTACAGTAAGCCAGTAGTCCATATCCTTTGTGCTTCTTGCTATCCACTCTGTATAGTTTCTTCCGAAGGTAACCTTGCCTACAGCAGGGTTGTTCCAAAGCATTCCGTAGCCAAGAGATGAAACCATAAATGGTACCGAGATCTGCGAGTTGCGCTGCGCAAGCTCGATAATGCTTCCCTTAAGGTCCATGTACTGCTGCTGATACTGGCCCATACCAAATATCTTCTCGCCCTCATTTGCCTCAAATTTAAGGTTTAAAGAATATTCGCTTCCGCCAATTACGCCCTTCCACTCACGGTTTATTACTTTAAGGCATCTGCTTTCCTTAGAAATGGTGCCGCCATACATTCTGTAATATTCGCGAAGGAATTCCTTACTATCCTTGTAGAATGTTATAACGCCCATAAAGTTAACAATTGCTTTGATCCTGCCGTTTGTGATCTCAGCCTTATAGTCTTCGCCTTCACCGCTGATCTTTATCTTGCAGGCAGGCTTCTTTACCTCTTCTGTAAGCGCCCAGTCTTTTCCCGAAAAATCGCGCTGCATTGTGGCGCGGACTCTAAAGGAGTCCTTGCCCCAAGGTTCTATCCTTAGTGTTTCTCCCGCTCTCATGCAAATAAGAGCTCCCTTTTCATCTTTAAAATACATATAATGATCCTCCCTGTTTTGGCTTTTTTTTAAGCCGCTTTTAAACCATTTTACCATACATTTGCCGCTAATCAACAGGTTTTTCGAATTGACTTTTACCCCCTTGTATGTTAGTTTTGACTTAATAAATTACATATGTACCAGGTACCTATGTAAATTTTTTACACAGGTACCTGGTACATATGTAAAAAATAGAATGAGGAGTTGCTATGGAACCTATTTTTGTAAAACCTGTACTTAAAGAAACACTTTGGGGTGGCACAAGGCTTGCAGCGGAATTTGGCTATGAGACCACTTCAGATCATGTTGGGGAAAGCTGGGCAATCTCGGCTCACAAAAACGGAGACTGCACTGTTTACACCCATTCCGGAGATTCTCCATACGAAGGAAAGTATTTATCGCAGCTTTGGGCCGAAAACCATGATCTTTTTGGAAGAGCAGAAGGAGAAAGCTTCCCTCTTCTTGTTAAATTCATAGATGCCAGAGACGACCTTTCTATACAGGTACATCCTGATGACGAGTATGCCGGCAAATACGAGAACGGCTCCTACGGAAAAACAGAATGCTGGTATATCCTTGACAATACAGGGGACGGAAAGATCATAGTTGGGCACAACGCAAAGGATAAAGCTGAGCTTTGCGATATGATTGATAATGGCAGATGGAATGAACTCATTCGCCAGGTTCCTTGCAAAAAAGGTTCATTTTTCCAGATTGTACCTGGAACTGTCCATGCCATAAAGAACGGTACATTCCTTATAGAAATACAGCAAAGCTGCGACGTTACCTACAGGCTTTATGATTACGACAGACTTCAAAACGGTAAGCCTCGCGAGCTTCATCTTGACAAAGCAAAAGACGTTATCACTGTTCCTGCAAACCCGGCAGAAAACGAGACAAGGCTGGTTTTTGAAGATACCAAAGGAAACAAGATCACTGAGATGATATCTTGCGAATATTACACAGTACGACACATAGAAGTAACAGGTGAGCTTCAGATAGAACGTGGAAAAGGCCGCAACTTTGACCTCATCAGTATCATAAGCGGGGAAGGCTTTGTAAATGACGTACCTGTAAAGAAGGGAGACAACCTCATTATCCCTTGCAGCGAAAAAGCCGGGGGAAAGATAACACTTTCAGGCGAGATAGAACTGATGCAGACGTATTAAACATGACATATGTCAGTTGGAGCACCGGTGTTATTCGCCGGTGCTCCAAGTATATATATCTAAGGCCTTAACCTCATTTCTGACTTTATCAAGCAGTTTCACACATTTAGCCTTTGATAGACCGGCTTTTGTTCCAACAGTGATCATATCTTCGTCTGATATATCTCTACCTTTTCCACTAACCGATGTAGTATGTTCGCCAAAATAAGTATTGCTATATGTAAGGTCATAAGCCGGAGCCAGACGCCAACCGGCATTTGCAGTATACAGAAAAGAGAAATTTTTTACATGGTCATCAAGGTTATGTGTTAGCACGTTAAAACACATGATCAGATACATCTGTTCAAGGTCATGCGTATTTCCCTTAGTCAAGACATTTGTTAGTTTTAACAATGATTCATAATCACATGAAGGAGCCCTATAGTCAAGTTCAAGAAGCCCGGCAACCGTAACTGCCAAAATCTTTTTTCCGTCAAATCTATCAAAACGCTCTGTTTTAAAATATCCTTCACATCTCTTTGACGGTATTAATTCGGACCTTGTCATGACGATTCCGCATTTTTTTGCGCAAATAGAATAATCATATTCTCTCTTGCCGCTTATGGAAGGATCTTCCCCGGCCGGAAATTTAACAATAAATTCTTTTTCATTATCCCTTAGTAATATTTTAGGCCTTGTACCACCGCTTGATCCGCCAAGGAAATATAGTTCATCCATCTCATCTGAAGGTATTGAAGAAAGAACTTTGCTGCATTCTCCTGCTACAAAATCATAATCAAGTCCTAAAATATTGATATTAAAATCACTGTTTTTAGATGGTCTGTATTCTAATGCCCCCATTCCGGAAGAACCGACATAGGCAAGCCTGTCAAGCGCTGTGATGCTGCCTGCATCTATTCCAAGCGACGACAAATGTCGCATAAGCAAAAGTTCGCCCCAAGCATCTGGTAGTGAATCTGCAAAAACACCGAATAACCCTTTAAAATACTCTCTTGAGCTTTCTTTCGGAATGAAAACTTCTTTTCTTAGAGGCAAACTAAAAGGACTTATGCTAAAGCCATTTCTTATCCAATCATCAGTGTATTCAAAAGCTACACGTTTATCAGGCATAATAGCCAACGTGCCCACATGCCCATCTTGGTAATATACTTCAAGAGATTTATCTGTTATCATCTATTACCTCCTGAATATTTGAATATACCGGTCTTGTAAACAATTCCTTAAGGTCACCCGCAAGTCCAAGTTCCATGGCGATCTTTGTTAATGAACTAAGAGATATCTCTCCGGTCTGCTCAAATTTTTTTAGAGAGCCGTAACTTACTCCGCATTTTACAGCAAGTTCCTTTTGGGTTATCTTTTTTCTTTTGCGTATAGCTTTAACTCTTCCGGCTATTTCCTTATCAATGTCCGATGGTGTATCCCAAAGTGAAAAAAAATCATCCATATAAAGCCTCCGTTTTACTGCTATTATTATAGCAATTTCTTATCTATAATGCAATAATTGATATAATGATAGCAATCAACTATGACATATGTACCTGGTACATATGTAAAAAAACTCCCATCGGATCTTCCGATGGGAGTAAATTTTGCAATTAATTAATCAAGATCTTCGCCGTTGCTCTTAATTACCTTCTGATACCAGAAGAAGGATTTCTTTCTGCTTCTTGAGTAATCGCCTGTTCCGTCATCATGCTTGTTTACATATACAAAACCGTAACGCTTTCTCATCTCACCTGTAGAAGCCGATACAAGGTCGATACAGCCCCAAGGTGTGTATCCCATAAGGTCTACGCCGTCAAGCTCTACCGCATCCTTCATAGCCTTGATGTGCTCGCGAAGGTAATCGATACGGTAATCGTCGTTTATAGAACCGTCAGCCTCTACTGTATCGTATGCACCAAGTCCGTTCTCTACGATAAAGAGAGGGATCTGGTATCTGTCGTAAAGGTTATTTAATGCTATACGAAGTCCGAGAGGATCGATCTGCCAGCCCCAGTCTGAAGCCTTAAGGTATGGGTTAGGAACGCCTCTGAACATGTTGCCTGCAGTAGATTTCTTAAGAAGTTCAGGATCTGCTGTAGCAACTGATGACATATAGTATGAGAATGAAAGGAAGTCTACTACGCCCTTCTTTAAGATCTCGTCATCACCCGGCTCTTTCTTTATTACGATGCCGTCACGCTCAAATGATTTAAGCATGAAGGAAGGATAGTAACCTCTGCAGTGTACATCGGTAAAGAAGAGAGTGTTGTTGTCTTTCTGCTGGGCAAGGAGCTCATCCTGCGGATTACATGTATAACCGTAGGTTGTGCCGTAAGCAAGCATACAGCCCACTTTATTTTCAGGATCGATCTCATGAGCCATAACAACGGCCTTTGCACTGGCTACAAACATGTGGTGAGCAGCCTGCATCTTAACGCCGCGATCGCTTGAAGCAACACCTGCTGCAAGCCAGCCGCTCATAGCGATACAGTTGATCTCGTTGAATGTAAGCCAGTATTTTACCTTACCCTTATAACGCTTAAAGATAGTCTCACAGTATCTCATAAAGCAGTCGATGGTTCTTCTGTCTGCCCATGAATTCCACTTGTTTGTAAGGTTAAGCGGGGACTCGTAGTGGGAAATGGTTACGAGTGGCTCGATGCCGTATTTAGCACACTCGTCAAATACTTTGTCGTAAAACTTAAGACCTTCCTCGTTTGGCTCTGCGTCATCTCCGTTAGGGAAAATACGTGTCCAGGCCATAGAGATACGGAATGTCTTAAAGCCCATCTCTGCAAGAAGAGCGATGTCTTCTGCGTAGCGATGATAAAAGTCAACTGCATCGTGATTTGGATAGAAGTATCCGTCTACAGGAGCGAACTTAGCGCCTTCAGGAAGGGTTGCCTGCCAGAAAGGCATATCGCCTGTGGTTCCGTCTGCAAGAATGTAGGTGAGTTTACGAGGCTCGTCTTTTGTACCGCCGGTAAGGATATCATCGCAAGATAAGCCCTTTCCGCCTTCGTTCCAGCCGCCTTCGTACTGGTTGGCAGCAGTAGCGCCGCCCCATAAGAAATCTTTTCTAAATGCCATTTTTTTCTTCCTTTCTTTTTAAGGGGACAAAATGTCCTTTATCCTTTTTTAAGCTAATGGTATTGTACCAACTATAGTTTGACTTTTCAATAAATCGGGGGTTTCTTGGCACAAGAGTCTGACAATCTGATATATTTGTTTCAAGAGCCGGGATGTGGTATAATCAGAAGGAAAATTAATCATTAAAATGTTTTAGCATATATAGGGGAGTTATGACATGATCTTAGAGAAAATGAGCATGACCGAGAATTTTACAGACTCGGAACAGACTATAATACAGTACCTTTTAAGCCATCCGGAAGATATCCTTATGATGTCGGTTCGAGACCTTGCAAAGGCCAGCTTTACCAGTTCTTCTACGGTAAACAGGCTTGCGGGCAAACTTTCAGACCACAAGGGCTTTACCCAGTTTAAGGCAGACCTTTTTTCAGAATTACACAATAACAGATTTGCAGGTGAATCCCGCGACTTTGCCTCGTCTCCGGAGTCTGACATCAGGTGCCACGAAGATATGGCAGCTATTGCGGAAACCATCGCAACTCTTGAAACAGAGACTATTACATTTATGAAGAATCATCTTGATTACGACAAGATAGATAAGCTGATTAATCTGCTTAAATCCACAGGAACCCTTTATTTCTTCGGGTTTGATAACAACCTTTCCATGGTAAAAAGCTACCTTTACCGCATGATGACCTTTGGAAAGCCTGTTGTTATGCACGATGCACAAAATGCCCAGTTCTATCAGGCCCTTACCATCCCGAGTAATTCCTGTGCTCTTATAATCAGCAGGACCGGTGCAAACCGCACCCTTATCGAGATAATGCAGGTATTAAAGGAAAAGAATGTAAAGATAATCGCCCTTACCCCTATAACCGGCAGTCCTATCGGCCAGCTTGCAGATATCGCTCTTTCCTTAAAGAACGACTCGCCTTTTGAAGCAGTAGGTAACGTGGTTTACGAGACATCTCTTTCATACCTCTTAAACCTTATCTGCAGCCTTCTTTTCTCCAACAACTATGCCGACAGCAAGAAGGTACTTGAAGATTACAACACGCTTTACATGCGACACGAAAATATATTTATGAAATAAAAAATGCCGGAGCACCCCTCCGGCATTTTTACATATGTAAATTAAAGTGATACCGAGTACGCTTTCTTGAAGCCGCAGTTTCTTGCATAGCTTGCAAATCTGTCCTGCACAAAGATCATTACTGTACTCTGTTTGTATGTTTTAAGAAAACCGGTAAGGTCTTCTCTCTTAACTTCTATGGTATCTTTCTTATAACGCATTTTACTGTCGAGATTAACCTGGGCATCTTCTGTTTTTCCCTCTTCAACAACATATATAAAAGGGGCGCCTTCATTAAGATACTTTGTTACTTCTTCCGCATCTATACGTGGCTGCAAAATATCATTAAGGCCCATAAGGGTAATTGAGTGGTTAGAATACTCTATCTCAAAGGTTTTGCCAAGGGGCCCGCCATCACAGACCATGGTCCTAATTATGTCTAAATTGGCAAGGTATTTTACCTTCGTACAAAGTGGACTTTTTGTAAGGACTATTATCTGCCCGCCGTTTCCCGACAGAAAGATCTGGTCGCTCTCCCTGTCGTAGCTTATGGAGTTTATCTGCTTTGTAGGCACAAAAACGCCTTCTGTCATAGCGGCAGACAAAGTTTCCTGTTTAAAGACACTGCCGTTTTCGGAAGAATAAACAACGCATCTTTTATCTTCCTCGTCTATCTCTCCGGGTTCCATGCCTGCAACAACAAATTTCTTTCCGCACCAGGCCGCCGCATTAAACTCACAGGCTTTAAAGTAGTACCTGTATTCAATATTAAAGTTTCTGTCAAACCATTTAAACTCCGGAGCCTTGGCCATCCATACGGTTCCGTTTGGTCCGATGGCCATTTTTACAGTGCCGTCATCATTTTCACAAATACTGGTAAGAAGGGGCTTGTCCATATGCAAAAAGTCTCCTTTCAACCTCTAATTTATCATAAAGCCGATCGGTATTCAATAGATATGATCTCGTCTTTGTCAAGAACAAAAACAAGCTCTGTATCCCCCTTTTTAAGCAGTATTTCCCCGTTCTCCTTTTTAATATCTTTATAATGCTCTTCTACGTCTTTTTCGCCCATCCCAAGGCTTATGCCTTCCGCTGTTTTGTATTTGTCTGTGGTAAAGCGCACCTCTCTTATAATGCCTTCTTCAGAAACCGTTACCACAAAGTCGGCGTAGGAATAAATGATATCGCTTGCATCAAAAGCGCAGGAATCGTCCGTAAATGTGCCAAGAAGCTCGTTTTTAACCGCTTCCTTATCAAACACTTCTCCGGGTTTTAGCGAAATTCCATCAAGAAATGCGCTAAACCCAAGCCTGTCCCCGTTTATCATCTGATCGCCAAAATACCTTGTAAGCTTCCCCGCCCCGCTATCGTTAAGATGCTGGCCGCCGTCGTAGGTATCTTTTGTAAAATCAAGCCCGATCTCATCTATTCTTTCAAGATAGTTGTAATATGTGATGCCCTTGCTGTCTGCAAATTCTTTTATCTGCGCGTCCCACTCCGGGTACCAGTATGGGTATAAAACAGGCGTCTTTACAAGTATCAGCTGAGTGCCGTGTTTTTTGCACAGTTCATACATT
>JAEEOQ010000055.1 GCA_016284355.1 Lachnospiraceae bacterium | reverse complement strand
TGAGCACCCGTCGCTTCCCTTCAGTATCGGCTGGTGTTTGCAAATCTCTATATTCATCAGAATCCGCCTTAAACTCTTCAACAAGGTAATCAAGGCGTTCTTCCTGTGTTATATTTTTCTTCATGTCGATCATCTCCTAACCACCCTTTGAAAAAACTCCGAAGCCCTTGCTCCGGAGTCTCATATGTTCAGGTTTCTTTCGCCAGAAGATCCTGCATACCCTCCCACAGATCCTGAAGCGTGTACTTTTTCATCTCACTTTCCATCGCTTCCTGGATTTTCTGCAGCTTGTCATCCAGCAAAGCATGGATATTTCTGCCGACCGGACACTGCGGGTTCGGTGCTTCATGGAATCGGAACAGATCACCGCCCTCTAAAGGCTCGATTGCCTGATATACATCATAGAAGGATATCTCTGATAATTCTTTTGTCACTTCTATACCGCCGGTTCCCCTGGCTACTGTGATTAGTCCTGCATTCTTCAGCTGTGTCAGTAGTTTTCTGATGATGACAGGGTTGGTGCCTATACTACCGGCCAGAAAATCGCTGGTCACCTTATAGTCATCTTTGAAGACATCCACAGCGGTGAAGATATGCAGAGCGACCGTAAATCTGCTTGAAATCTGCATCTTTTCTACCTCCAAATCTCTGTCATCATCATACTACTTTTTAGTTGTAATTTCAACGGTTACATTATCAAAACTTACCGTTCTGATTCTGCCATGTATCCTCAGCTGCGATGGTCTCCATTACATCCCAGTGCTCCGCAATCTTGCCGTTCTCAATTCTCCACAGATCATAGTAGGATGTAGGCGCTCCGCCGAAAGATCCTTCGGAAACTGCCAGCACATAATTGCCCTGTGCCAAAACCTGATGAACCGTATCATAGATCATTGCGATTCCCTGCTTGCCAAGAGCCTCAAGTGCTACCCCAAGTCCGGACAGACCGTCAGCGATACCGGTGTTATGCTGGATATAGGTATCTCCATCAAAATAATCAGGTGTCTTCTCCGGATGTTTACCCTGCATTACATCCACGAGGAAGTTCTTGATGATCTCGCGGTTTTCTTCCGTCTCGTTAAGATCCTCAAGGCTGTCATAACCGTCAATCTGAGTATGCCCGGAAGGATTAGGCTCTGCCTTTGCAGCCAGATTATCCCAATGCTCAGCGATTTTTCCGTCTGCATCAAAACGGAAAATGTCGAACGCTACTTGCTCGCCTGCACCTGCGAAATTGTAAACTGTCTGAAGGAACACCTTGTCCCCGTCCTCAAACGCACGGATGTTATTTACTATGGTCTTCACCGGTGCGGATGCCAGATATGCTACACTGCCTATGAAAGCCTCCGGCCCTGTTCCATATGCCAGATTGTGCTGAATGTAACTATCCGCCAGAAGATCCTTAGCTGCTGCGGTATCGCCTGTTGCGAAAGTGTTGATAAGTGCCAATGCTTTTTCTTTGTTTGTCATAGTCGTATCCTCCTAAATTCTGTAAACAATTTTGATGTAACCGTCGCGGTTTCATCTGATGACCATACTATAACATTGTTTAGTTGTAATGTCAATGGTTACATCTAAACTTTTTTCAAAAAAAATTCCAGGTACAACCAAACACCTGGAATTTACCGCATTTTCTTATTCTTTTTTCACTCCGTTTTCTGCTCCTACTTCTTAGTAGTTGGAAAGTTTTACCGAAAGTTAAAGTATGAGATGGGGGCAAAGTATCAAAAACGAATTCACCTCATCGATAAACTGCTTATTCTCTCATACCTTAAGGTGAATCATTTTAACCATAGAAAAACATCTTCGTATCTTCATGTCCGACAGGATAGGAGCGTATTTTTTCGAGCCAATCTAAATTAAGTTGGTTTTCCTTTTTGGAACCTGTTTATGGCCATCTGGCGTCTCTGCAGCGACACAAGTATCCTTGAGATATTGGCAGAAACTTTTAAAAGCCTGCAGCCATAAAAATAGTGATATTCTGCTTCGTGGTCTACAAAGGTACGCACAGGAGTGCAGACAGCCTGTATGATACCGTATTCTGTAGGTATCATAATGGAAAGCTCTGACTGCTCCGGAAGCTTTTCCTGGGCAAAAAGCCCGATACCGTTTATAGATACGTCTTTTAATACAACCTGAACGATAACATCTTTGTAACATTCATCAATGTTTAAAAGATCGTTTATATTTCTGATCTCAGGATGAGAAAGCCTGTATTCTCTGGTTTTTTCCATATCAAGAACGCGGCGCCTTACCTTGGTATTTGTTCCGAAGAAAACTCTGAAAGCCTCTCTTCTGTTAAAGCTCTCGCCCTCTTTTAAACGCACTGTAAGCACCTGAAGAGAATCTCCCTCATAAAGAGCGCGGCCTGCTTTAACATCAGTCCATCTCCAAAGTCTTTCACCGAGTCTGTATACAAAAGTAACCTTGTCGCCTTCTTTAAAATTAAAAGCATCGCCCCTTTTATTTAAGATCGGGGTTATATATACAGATTTATCAACCACAGCCTCAATCTTGGATTTGTGGTGATAGATCATGTCTTCTCTTTCAACGTCAACCTCTATGGATTTACCTATCTTAAACTCGCTTATCTCCACGTTTTAGCACCTCCGTAAATGCAGATGTGTTAACTGAAATATCTCCGCCAAAAACAGCAGTCCCCGCAACAATGACATTTGCGCCTGCTTCAAGCACTTTTGAAACGTTGTCAAGGCTTATACCGCCGTCAACCTCAATATCTGTATCAAGGCCAAGTTCGTTTATCTTTTTTCTAAGCTCTCTTATCTTATCAAATGAAAAATCTATAAACTTCTGTCCGCCAAATCCGGGGTTAACGCTCATGATAAGTACCATATCAACCTCAGGAAGGACATAATCAAGCACAGAA
This sequence comes from Lachnospiraceae bacterium, assembly GCA_016284355.1. GTDB lineage: Bacteria > Bacillota > Clostridia > Lachnospirales > Lachnospiraceae > JAEEOQ01. The sequence continues at coordinate 9,301 of JAEEOQ010000055.1, read as the reverse complement.
AGAGGCGTGGCAGGATTAAGTGCAACCCCTGCTTTTGCTCCAAGCTCATGTATGTGAGATATGGTTCTTTCAAGATGTTTACAGCTTTCAGCATGGACAGTTATAATATCTGCCCCTGCATCTTTAAATTCTTTAAGATACCTGTCAGGTTCTTCTATCATAAGATGTACATCAAATACCGCGTCAGATACCGGTCTTAACGATCTGATCACCGGAAGCCCAAAAGATATACTTGGTACAAACATACCGTCCATAACGTCGATATGCAGGTAATCAGCTCCGGCCTTTCTTACGGAAAGGACCTGCTCGCCAAGCTTTGAAAAGTCGGCAGCAAGTATGGATGGTGCCAAATGATTCATATATAACTCCTAAGATCAATATTTTTTTCTATTTTTTAATTCTTCATAAATTAGCTTATAGTTCTCATAACGAGAGGGTTCAATCTGACCCGTCTCTACTGCATCTTTAACTGCGCAGTCCCTCTCTCCTATATGAACGCAGGAAAGAAACCTGCACGAATCTTCGTAAGGTTTAAACTCCGGAAAATAATCTTTAAGGTCTTTTTCATCAAGTTCTTCGATATATAGAGAAGAAAAACCCGGAGTATCCATGATATATGTGTCTTCGCAAACATAAAAAAGTTCCGAATGTCTCGTGGTATGCTTGCCTCTTTTGATCTTTTCAGAAACGCTTCCCGTTTCCATACCGGCAGAAGGCACCACAAGATTGATAAAAGAAGACTTTCCAACGCCGGAAGGTCCTGCAAGGACCGTAGTCTTGCCGGCAAGAAGGCTCTTTAATTCATCTATGCCCTCATTCTTTTTAACACTTACGGAAAGCACTTTATAGCCGGCTTTTTTGTAAATCTTCGTAAGATTTTCTGTAACGGTTTCATCAACCAGGTCGTTTTTGTTAAAGCAAATGATCACAGGAACATCCTGAGTCTCCATCATAACAAGAAACCTGTCAAGAAGGTTCAGGTTTGGTTCCGGACTCATAGACGCAAAAATGACGAGAGCCTGATCCACATTGGCGACAGCAGGTCTTATAAGACTGTTCTTTCTGTCGTCAATATCCGTTATCAGCCCCTCATCAAAAAGGACATTATCTCCCACGAGAGGCTTGATCCCGTCTTTTCGAAACAAGCCTCTCGCTTTGCATTCATATACTTGCTCTCCGGCATGTACGTAGTAAAAACCCGCAATGCCTTTTACAATCTTTCCATGCATTTACTCTTCCACCGTAATGAACTCGACAGTCCAGTATCTGTCGTACATAACGCCGTCTTTATATACATAGACATAACCTGTATCTGCAGAATCACCGGTAATACCATTTATCGCATATGGGAAATCATATGGTGAAAGCTGCGCATCAACAAGTGTTTTCTCCTCGAAGTTTGGCTGCTGAAGAGTTATCCTGATATGTGCCTCTTCTTCTCCGTCATCAAAAGGAGAATCAATAACTACACTTCCTGTATAGGAATATTTCTTAGGCTCAGGGCCATCGCTTATGGCAATGCCAACCGCAGAACCTTCTTTTATCTCAGTTCCGCCAAGAGCATCCTGAGTAACAACCTTGCCAGCCTCAACACTGTCAGAAAATACATGCGAAACACTGGCCTCAAGGCCTGCATCTTTAAGTATCTGAGTAGCCTCAGCTTCTGTATAGCCAAGTACTGTAGGAACAAGTGTCATAACAGTTTCAGGACCGCGGCTTATTACTATGGTGACTGAATCACCCTTTCTGGCTTCGGTGTTTCTCTCAGGAGAAGTCTCAATAACTCTTCCTGCTTCAAGATCGTTGTATGCATAGTCATGCATAACAACAAATCCGTTGTCTGTAAGAATAGTCTCCGCCTCTTCCTGAACTCTGTTGTATACATCAGGAATTGTAAGCACGGTTTCTCCGTTACTTACAACAATGGTAACTTCCTGGTTACCCTTAACTATCATACCCGAAACAGGTTCTGTTGATATAACTGTATCTTTTTCTACTGTCTCAGAAAAGGTGTAATCATATTTGTATGAAGTAATACCTGCTTCTTCAAGCATCTTAACAGCATCGGATAAAGATTTTCCTGTAATATCAGGCATCGGATATTCTTTGTTATCGTCTATGATGTTTTCCGGGTTGCTGCCTGTCTGGTCATTTTCTGTATCATCACCCGGTTTATCGGTATCTGTTATCTCAGTATCAGGTGTCTTTGATCCGCTTGGGTCGGCGCCTGCCTTAAAAAGGTTAAAGCCCTTTACAAGGATAAAGATAATAAGACCTGCAAGGATGGCAATGGCAAGGATACCGCCAAGAGCAAGGTATCTTTCGATCTTAGGATCGATTGAATCATCATCATCCTCATCAAGGATCTCTCTTCCGCCTGTAGAAGAAGTATCGAGCGGAACATTTCTGACATTGTTCTTTATCTGATTTATCTCTGTCTCAGAAAGGTTGATAGTCGGAGAATCATTAACATTTGGAGCAAGTACAACAAATTCCCCGTCAGGGTCCTGAAGACTTCTCTTTAGATCCTTAATAAGCTCTGAAGCTGTAAGGTATCTTCTTTCAGGCTTCTTTTGCATACATTTCTGTACGATCTTTTCAATGCTGACAGGAATGTTAGGGTCAACCGTACGAAGAGGTATAGCTTCTTCCTGGATCTGCAGCAGTGCTACAGAAACAGAATTATCTGCAGCAAAAGGCATTGTTCCTGAAAGCATCTCATAAAGAGTAACACCAAGGGAATAAATATCACTCTTCTCATCAGAGTAGCCGCCTCTTGCAGCCTCCGGAGAAATGTAGTGAACAGAGCCCATAGCTCCTGTGGTAATGGTATTTGAAGTAGCAGCCTTTGCGATACCAAAGTCGGTTACCTTAACCTTACCTTCTCTTGAGATAATGATATTCTGCGGCTTGATATCCCTGTGAATAATGTGGTTATCGTGAGCTGCTTCCATACCCTGTGCTATCTGTATAGCAATACCGATAGCCTCTTTAATCTCAAGCTTGCCCTTTCTTTCAATAAACTTCTTAAGGGTAATACCCTCAACAAGCTCCATAACAATATAATATAATCCGTTGTCTTCGCCTACATCGTATACATTTACAACGTTTGGATGCTGAAGTCCGGCTGCCGCCTGAGCCTCACCTCTGAATTTGGTTACAAAATTCTTGTCAGAACTGTATTCATTTTTAAGAACTTTAACAGCAACAGATCTGTTAAGTCTATGATCGGTAGCCTTGTATACATCGGCCATTCCGCCTGAGCCAACTCTGCCGATTATCTCATACCTCTCGCCGATCATTCTTCCTTCTGTTAACATCATTTTCTCCTTAATATAGGCTACAGTAATATAACTATAACCGTGATATTGTCTTTTCCTCCGTTATCGTTGGCTTTATCCACAAGTGTTCTTGCTATGATATCAGCCTGTCCGTCTCCGCTTTCTATAGCAGAAACTATCTCACTGTCTGAAAGCATATTTGAAAGACCATCTGAACAAAGAAGGACGATACCGCCCTTTGCAGTATGCAGTTCAAAATAGTCAATATCGATCACCTTACCGACGCCAATGGCTCTTGTGATGATATTCTTGTTTGGATGAAACCTTGCTTCGCTCCTGTCAAGATCGCCCTTTTTAACCATCTCTTCAACAAGAGAATGGTCTTCGGTTATCTGTCTTAGCGAATCGCCCTCTACATAATACAGTCTCGAATCACCCACGTTTGCAACGTAAAGTACCCCATTATCTATTACAGCCGCAACAACTGTAGTACCCATGCCTGAAAGCCCCGGATCTTCAAGGCTTTTTTCATAGATAACGCTGTTAGCGAACCTTATAGCGCCTTCCATTATAGGAATAATGCTCTGCTCCTCTTTTTCATTATTAATGTATTCACACATAGAGTCGATACAGAGCCTTGATGCTTCATCGCCGCCGTTATGGCCTCCCATACCGTCTGCAACAATAAAGAGGTTCGGAAGGTTTCCTATAGGCGTTTCACTGCGAAACACCGAGTCCTGATTGCTTTTTCTGACTTTTCCCACATTGGTTACGGAAAATGCATTCATCCCTTACTCTCCTCCTCTTTTATAGTGACGTTTCCGTCCATATAGTCTTTCCTAAGCTGTCCGCATGCTGCATCTATGTCAGCACCCATTTCTCTTCTAATAGTAACATTTATTCCACTTTTTTCAAGTATATTTTTAAACCTTACTATATGGCCTTCGCCTGATTGCTTATAATCTCTTTCTTTTATCGGATTGACCGGTATAAGATTGATATGCGCTCCCTTTCCCGCAAGAAGTCTCGTAAGACCTTCCGCACTCTTAAGGTCGTCGTTTTCCCCCGCAATAAGACTGTACTCAAAGGTAAGCCTTCGTCCGGTTACTTTAAAGTAATAATCGGTAGCCTCCATTATCTCTGCTATGGAGTATTTATTTGCTACCGGCATAATCTTCTTTCTTTCCTCATCATTTGAGGCATGAAGCGAAATGGCAAGAGTAATTGAAAGGTCAAGATCTGCCAGTCGCTTGATATTTGGCACAATACCGCAGGTCGAAACCGTAATGTTTCTCTGACTGATATTAAGGCCGTTCTCATCGGTAATGAGTTCTATAAATTTAATAAGATTATCAAAATTATCAAGAGGTTCCCCGGTTCCCATAACCACAATGTTGGAAACCCTCTCGCCTGTCATCTGCTGAATACGGTAGATCTGTTCAAGCATCTCGGAAGGTGCAAGACTTCTTACAAGGCCTCCAAGTGTGGAAGCGCAAAACCTGCAGCCCATACGACACCCGACCTGAGATGAGATACAAACCGAAATACCGTGTTTGTATACCATACGGACGCTTTCAATAACGTGTCCGTCAGGAAGGCGGAAAAGAAACTTTGCGGTACTTCCGTCTTTGCTCTCAAGATGGGTAACATGCTGCAGCGTAACTAATTCGGCCTCATTCTGGATAAAGGTCTTAAGGTCCTTTGGCACATTGCTCATCTCATCAAGAGAAAGAACCAGCTTTTTATGCATCCAGTCATAGAGCTGGTCTGCACGAAACCCCGGAAATCCCGCTTCTGTTATAAACTTTTTTAATTCCTGTTTGTTTAATGATTTAATATCGGTTTTCATAAGTTAATCTTTTCGGAATTTTGATATGAAAAAGCCATCCATACCGTATATTCCGGGCAAGATCTGAATAAAACCCTTCTTTCCTTCTTCGCAAAGCCTGCGAAAAATGTTTTTGTCGGAGAATTCATCTTCAAGTCCTTCAAAAAGAGGGACAAGATGAAATTCCGGATGATCCCTTAAAAATATATCAACATTATCTTCGTTTTCTTCCCTGTTGATGGTACATGTCGAAAAAAGAAGCGTACCACCCGGTCTTACATATGAAGAAACCGTATCAAGAATGTTCTTTTGTAGTTTTGCAAGAGAAGCCGTCATATCAGGCTCCATCCTGTATTTAATATCGCTTTTTCTGCCGATGACTCCAAGACCGGAGCAAGGAAGATCTGCAAATACAAGATCCATCTTCCCGGTAAGTGCTTCATCTTTTTTTGTGGCATCAAAAGTTTCTGCTTTGATGTTATTAAAGCCCATACGCTGTATATTTTCGCGTATTAGATCTGTTTTACTTGAAGAAAGGTCTCTTGCCACAACAAGCCCCTTATCTCCCACAAGCTCTGCAAGAAACATGCTCTTGCCTCCCGGGGCCGCGCATACATCAACGCATTTATCCCCTTCCCCGGCGCCACTTGCAAGGCAGGCTAAAGTAGAACTTATATCCTGAATATAGATGTTGCCTTCTTCATACCCCGGAATATCTTCTATGTAATCAAAGCCTTCAGTGTAAAAAGAATATCTGTAAAAAGGACTTACTGTAACTTTTATGTCTCTTTCCTTTGCAAGGGTCTCAAACTCTTCTATAGACATAGTCTTCGGGTTGATCCTTACCGTAAGGAGCTTTTGCTTAAGGGATTCTATCAGCATATGCTCACAAGTTTCACTTCCGTATGCACTCAGCCATCTTTCCACTATCCACATCGGCATGGAGTATTTAACGGAAAGGTATTCTTTTTCTCCTGCGTTTCTATCAGGCATCGGAAGATTGTCTTTTGATCTTAAGACGGACCTTAAAACTCCGTTTACAAAACCCTTAAGCCCTGAAAATCCTCTTTTTGAGGTAAGCTTAACCGCCTCGTTGCAAATAGCGTGGGAAGGTACTTCCATAAACATTATCTGGTAAACGGAAAGCCTTAAGATATTTCTTACCACAGGCTTCATCTTTCTTACCGGAGTTTTTGAATAATAGTTTATCACCCAGTCTATAAGATCTCTGTATTCAAGTGTTCCCTCAAAAGTTCTTTTAAAGAACCGTCTTATCTGCCTATCAAGGTATCCGTATTTGGCAAGGGCATTATTACTTACTATATGAGAATAAGTACCCTTTTCTACCTCAAGAAGCATGTCAAGAACGATCTCTCTTTCATTAACAGCCAATTTTATCTCCCTTGTTTAGCTTATATCCCCTAAGAAAATCCGAGGAAGCCATCCTCTTTTTCCCTTCAAGCTGAACTTCTTTTATATAAAGAGCGTCTTTGCCGCAGGCTACGGTAAATCCGTTTTTATCAATATCTATAACGCTGCCTGGCTCGCCGGAGCCGCGGGTTACATCTGCTTCCCATATTTTAAGAGTCTTTCCGTTTATATAGGAATAGGCGCTTGGCCAAGGGTTAAGGCCTCTTATGAGGCATTCGATCTTCTTTGCATCCTGGCTAAAGTCGATCTTACCCATGTTTTTATCAAGCATCTTGGCATATTCTGTGGTAGCTTCTCCCTGCGGAGTTCTTGTAACGCTGCCATCTTCAAGGCTCTTAAGCACATCAACTATCATCTGCCCGCCAAGAGTAGCAAGCTTATCAAAAAGGCTTCCGCCTGTTTCTTTGACGTCAAGAACTATCTCTTTTTTAGCGATAATGTCACCGGTATCTATTCCTTCATCAAGCTGCATTATGGTAACGCCGCTCTTTTCATCCCCGTTTATAACCGCCCACTGGATAGGCGCTGCGCCTCTGTATGCAGGCAGAAGTGAACCATGCACATTTATACAGCCGTACTTGTACGCATCAAGCACACGCTTTGGTAATATCTGCCCAAATGCGACAACAACACAAACATCTGCCTTAAGACTTTCAAAATAAGAAAGAAACTCTTCATCTTTGCGAAGGCGCGCAGGCTGAAGAACTTCTATACCTTCTTTAAGAGCATACTCTTTAACAGGCGACATTGAAAGCTCACCGCTCCTGCCCTTTGGTTTATCGGGCTGAGTAACTACGGCAAGGACTTCGTGCCCTGCCTTTATAATGGCATCAAGTGTGGGAACAGCAAAATCAGGCGTTCCCATAAAAACTATCTTCATTTTAAGATCACTGCTCCTTCTCTTCGGAAATGGCAGCTGTATCAAGAAGTTCACCCTCAACCTTATCTACATAAAGCACACCGTTAAGGTGGTCAATCTCGTGTAAGAGAGCTCTTGCAAGAAGTCCCTCTCCTTCGATAATAAACTCTTCCATATCTTCGTTAAGAGCTTTAACCTTGGCATAATTAGGTCTTGTTACAACGCCTGTCTTGCCGGGCACGCTAAGGCAGCCTTCATTGCCTGTCTGCTCTCCGCTTGTCTCAAGAACCTCAGGATTTATAAGCACGATAGGCTCGTCGCCCTCTTCGCTGACATCAATAACAACGACCCTTTTAAGTACACCTACCTGCGGAGCCGCAAGCCCCACACCGTCTGCAGTGTACATAGTCTCTATCATATCTTCTATAAGTTCTTCTGTTCGTTTTGTCATAGCTGTAACCGGCTTTGATATCTTTAAAAGTATCTCATCACCGATCTCTCTTATCTGTCTAAGTGCCATGTCTAACCATTCCTTTCAGACTTTACAATAACTAAGTAATTTTATCACATTTTTCTGATTTTCGCAAATCCGGAGGTATTAAAGCACATTTTTAAAGGCTAGTAACCTGCTCTCGGATCAAAATCAAACTGTACGGAAACATTTCTAAGTTCCTTTTCATCCCTTGCATACGCTTCAAGTCTGTTTTTAACCTCGATCAGTTTCTCCATATCTTCGCTTCTTATATAGATGACTCTTCTGTATATGTCGTTGATCTTAGCAACAGCACCCCAAACAGCTTTTCCGCACCTTACGCCTTTTGTATCTTTTACAGCCTCATAAAGCAGATTTGAGCCGCTTTCTGTCTCATCTTCTTTTTTTCCGAGAGCCACCACAGCAAGAAGATGCACATAAGGCGGATAGCCTGAAAGCCTTCTAAAAAGCATCTCCCTGTCATAAAACTTAAAATAATCGCTCTTAGCCGCAGCTTCAACGCAGTAATGCTCAGGATGATAAGTCTGAACCACCACATCTCCCTTATACCTGCCTCTTCCGGCTCTACCCGAGGCCTGAACAAGGAGCTGAAACGTCTTTTCACAAGCAAGGTAATCATTTGCAAAAAGAGAAAGATCTGCAGCAAGTATCCCCACTAAGGAAACCTTTTCAAAATCGTGCCCTTTAACTATCATCTGCGTTCCTATAAGGATATCAGCCTCTCCGTTTGCAAATGCGGAAAGAATCTTTTCGTGTCCGTCTTTACCAGCGGTTGTATCAGCGTCCATTCTAAGAGTCCTTGCAGAAGGGAACTCTTTTTTTACATACTCTTCTACCTTTTCCGTACCAAGGCCAAAAGCAGCTATATAAGGAGAACCGCACTCAGGGCACTTCTCCGGCATTTTTTCCGTATAGCCGCAATAATGGCACATCAATGTGCCGTTTTTATGGTAATTTAACGAGACGTCACAGTGCGGGCATTTCATAACATGTCCGCAGCTTCTGCAGGAAACAAAGCCCGCATAGCCGCGTCTGTTAAGAAACAACATGATCTGCTCGCCCTTTGCAAGCCTGTCTTCCATAAGTTCTTTAAGCTTTCTTGAAAAGATAGACCTGTTCTTAGCTTTTATCTCTTCCTTAAGGTCGGCTACATAAATATCAGGCATTTCGCCTTTTCCCGCTCTCTCATTAAGAAAATATCTTTTAATAAGACCGTCTTCAGCCATCTTTGTAGTCTCAAGAGACGGGGTTGCAGATCCAAGTATCACAGCGGCTCCTTCCATCTCTCCGCGCTTTATTGCCACATTGCGGGTGTGGTACTTTGGAGTCTTTTCGGACTTATAGCTTCCTTCATGTTCCTCGTCCATTATTATAAGGCCAAGATTTGCAAAAGGGGTAAAAAGAGCCGA
>JAEEOQ010000054.1 GCA_016284355.1 Lachnospiraceae bacterium | reverse complement strand
TCTGTTCTTTTCTATAACTATTTCTCTGACTTTTGAAGGCGAGTCGCATATTTCTATATCGTAATCAATGCCTTCAAGATCATAGTTAGCCGTTTCTTTGATATCAAGAACGTTATCAAGCCAAGCAAGATATCCGTCGGAGCCATTACATCTGAACTGGGACTTAAGCTCCATTCGTGTAATTTCAGAGCCCATAGCATGTGCCCATCTTTCGATCTCTTCTATAGAACCGATGTCGTCCATAGTAACCCGCTGGCTTTCATCGATAAAGAAAACAGAGCAGTATGCTGCCTTTATGATCTCTTTTATCTGGTTCTCACCCATATTATGGAACATACCGGATTTTTCATTAAGCCTGTGAGCCTCGTCTACAAGCAGGGTGTGAGCCATGTTGATGCCGCAATCGGTATATGTGCCGGAACCCTTAAACATGTTGTCAACGCTACTCTTTTTCATCTGTCCCTTAAGTTTCTGAAGATACACCTGTCTTGGAGCACTATTCTTTGAGACATATTGAACAAGCTGATCCATTTGTGTAAGTTCAGCTAACAAGTTAACTGCAACCACGGTTTTGCCCGTACCCGGACCACCTTCAACTATTATCGTCCTCTTCTTGTAATCCTTCATGCACTGCTTTGAAAGCCTTAATATTTCCTCATATACGACTTTCTGATCATCGATCATAACGAATTCTTTGTTGCCTTTAAGCATAGAGGCTATAGAATCCTGAAGGCTCTTTGAAGGACGTATTTTTCCCTTATCCACTTCATAAAGAACTTCTTTGTTATCACCCACTTTGATCGACTTTTTAATAAAATCTCTCAGGTCATGAAGCTGCCCCTTTGTAAATGCAGGTGCATCAACAAGGTAATCCTGATATTGTGGAAGATCCAGCGGGTCGTTTTCATGCCTGATATAATTGTGCAAACATGCGCAAGGACAAACATTGATATCAAGATCTTGTACCGTGGAATTATAATCTCTGATCAGCTGCGCATACGACCAAACCTGATAAGACGGATGAACAACGCGCCTTACTGCGCCGCCGGTATAAGTATCTACAAGCGCATCCACTCCGCTTACCGCTTCTACTGCATCTAACTCTTCCCACTGTTTCAGCTCTACGATAACCATATTTGATGCCTTTTTCTCATCGTATCCGGTTATCATAAAGTCTACTCTTTTTGCTGTCTGTGGAATATTAAATTCAATTGCTATTCCTGCGTCTGAAGGGATTTCATCATCATTAAGAACTTTATACATATAAGTGAGGGAATTCTCCCAAGATCTAAATTCAGCTTTTCCCGTGTGACGGCCCATTTTTTCAAGGATATTCTGCTCGATTTGAATAGCGATACTTTCATCCTCTACACTATTAAGAAAATCCGTTTTGATACCGTCGTATACGATCATTATAAAACCCCATCCTTTTTCTTCTCCATTGCATCTGCATCTGCCTTCATAAACACTGCAAATGCTAGAACAATTATAACATTTCCTCATATAAGCAACAACCTAAAAACGCTTGATTTTGCTGTTTTTTGTGGTTCTACTTTTACAAAACTCTAAAATTATCCCTCCCCGCTGCACTCCCTGTAATACTTACACGTAAGGCAGCACCTTCCGCACCTTTTCTCACGTATCCTTTTCCTGCGCTGCAAAAAATATAATATCCGTCTCATCTTGCCCTCCTGTGTCTGCCGGTTTACTATGGCTATTATCTCGCGGGAGCTGTCCGATAAAAAGGGCAGCAAAAAATGACCACTTTAAGCCGGGGTTAAAGTGATCATTTTTTTCGGTTATTTACTTCTCATTTTCAAGCCATGCAAGGAACTCCTTTGCAGCCTCCCGCATTTCTTCTACCACATTTTCGGGCCCCACCACCTGTACGTCTTTCCCAAGGCTGAAGATCCAGCCAAAGAACTGGCGGCTGACGTTTACATTTACGGATAGCTCGCTGCGCTCCGCGCTTACAGGGCGGAAGGTTATGTCTTTGCCGAACCTGTCGATAAAGACGCCGCACATATGGTTTGCAAGCCTTATCTTTACCCGCTCTTCCTTGCCGCCGTACATGCCAAAAGTGGCCTTGGTGTATTTTGCCATATCAAAGTTTTTAAAGACTTCACGGCCGGCTCTTTTCTCGTCTGTTACGGTGATCCCCATCATCTTATCTACCCGGTAATGCTTGATCTTGCCGTCTATCTCATCGAAGGCTACCATATAGTAGTTCTCATCTGCCCAGGTAAGGGCCCAGGGGCTTACCGTAAATGGCTCCCCATTGTTACGCGCCACCAGGTTCTTTTCGATATCCCACTTGTAGTACTTAAAGACGATCTTTTTATTTTCGTTGATGGCGGTATGGATGTAATCCACATTGTAGTAGACGCTCTCGTTCATAGTCTTTACTCTGTCGCTGATAAAGACCTGACGGGAAAGCTCCCTTGCCTGATAGTCGCTTACAAAGCTCTTTACTTTCTTTATAAGCTTTTCTGATTTCTTCTTTGTAATGAATTTTGACGCCTGTATCGCATCGATAAGAAGCTTGACCTCCGCAAGCTCAAATTCCCTTGCCCCCACATGGTAATAGGTCTCTCTTCCAATCTGGTTCTTTATTATCTCTATGCCAAACTTTTCCATGTCGGCAAAGTCGGTGTAGATGCTCTTGCGCTCTGCGGTGACGCCATACCTTTCAAGCTCTGTAAGGATCTCGTTCATGGTAAGTGAGTGGTCCTCGTCGGTCTTTTCAAGCATCACCTGCATAAGATATGTGAATTTGAATTTTTGGTTTAAACCCCTGGACATGGTAG
>JAEEOQ010000053.1 GCA_016284355.1 Lachnospiraceae bacterium | reverse complement strand
GGACGGAGTCAGTACGACATTTTGCGGAAAATGTCGTACTGACTCCGTCCCCATGCGACAAACTATTAACCTGTTTATCAATTCACGTTTATCCCCAGACCTCTTTTGCTATTTCTTTTACAAGTTTAAGTTTATCCCACTGCTGCTCTTCTGTAAGCTTATTTCCGATCTCGCAGGACGCAAATCCGCACTGCGGGCTTAAACATAATCTATCAAGAGGTACATACTTTGCAGCCTCATGAATTCTTGCAATGATCTTTTCTTTATCTTCAAGAACCGGAGACTTTGTGGTGATAAGACCAAGGACAACCTTTTTATTTGCAGAAATCTTCCTGAGTGGACTAAATCCACCGGATCTTTCATCATCATACTCAAGGAACAGCGCATCCACATTCTCTTTTGCAAAAACATAGTCAGCAACAGAATCATAAGGTCCGCTGGTAAAATAGGTCGAATGATAATTTCCCCTGCAGATATGGGATGTAATGACCATATCTTCAGGCTTTCCTTCAAGTGCAAGGTTATTTACTTTCAGCAATTGTGCCTTTACATCATCAAGCTCGATCCCGAGTCTTTGATATCTCTGCTTTGCCGCATCGCCCACAATGGCTCCCCATGTACAATCGTCAAACTGAAGATTTCTGCAACCGGCATCGTAAAATTGCCTGATCACATTCTGATAGGCTTTCCCGATATCTTCTATAATTTCATCATTGGTTTCATAAAATTTCCTTGTGGTTTCAAAGTTTGCAGGTATGATCATCTGCTGAAAGGTCTGCGCAGGGGCGGGGATTGTGTATTTAGCAACTGTGTTTTCATCCTCAAATTGTTTTAAGAACTTAAAATATTCGACAAATGGATGGACCTTTGCTCTAAGCTTGCCCACAAGATAAGTATCATCTAGTATTGCAAGTTCATCGTTAAAACGTACCCCATTTCCTGTTGCTTCATGAGCCACGCCTTCAAACCCCCACATAAAATCAAGATGCCAGAAGGTTCTTCTAAACTCCCCATCAGTAATGATATGAAAGCCTAATTCTTTTTGTTTTGCAACCACTTTTGTGATCTCTTCATTTACAACCTTATCAAAATCCTCTTTGGAAATCTCTCCGTCAAGGTATTTAGCCTTGGCCTCCTTAAGAGCCTGTGGTCTTAAAAAGCTGCCTACAAAATCGTACCTGTAGGGTGTCTGAATTTTTCCCATTATTAATATCCTCCCTTGTTATTAAGTTTAGAATATTCTAACAAAAAAGATCCGGACCGAAAAATAAAATAATAACGCATTTCTTCATAGTTTCAACCTATGGACAGATGCTTTTTTAATGCTTCCGCGTAAAACATTGCATATCTGCTAAATACTATATTTTTCTTTTTGATAATGCCTATTCTCATGGTTTTATCCACATCTAAAGGCTTTGCTATGATCTGACTGCTGTTTAATTTCCTGTCGATAATACCGCTGCTTACCGTAAATCCATTCAATCCTATAACAAGATTAAAAAGAGTCGCTCTGTCCCTAACTTGTATATTTTTAGGAAAATCCAGCATACTCATAAACTCTTCCGAAAAATAAAAGGAATTGTTATTTCCCTGTTCGTATACCAGATACGGATAAGGTCTAAGATCCTCTACCCTTATCAGTTCTTTCCCTGCCAGAGGATGCTTCTTACAGATAAACACATGGGGACTTGCAACATATAATTCCTCAAAGATCAGATTATTATTCCTAATAAGCTTTGAGATCACTTCCTCGTTATGTTCCGAAAGATAAATAACTCCTATTTCGCTTTTTCCGTCGGCCACATCCTCTATGATCTCCCCTGTTTGGGTTTCTCGTATGATAAAGTTGTACCGATCGGCATCATACTTTTTTATCAGGTCTACAAAAGCATTAACCGCAAAGGAATAATGTTGACAGGACACTGAAAATTTCGGAGCTTTCCTGTCCCCGCTTCCAAAATGTTCCTTCATATTGTCTGCCTGCTCCAAAAGCATCCGTGCATAAGAAAGAAGCTCTTCACCCTCTCTTGTAACTGCAACGCCTTTATTTGACCTGACAAATGCAGTCACACCCATTTCCTTTTCCAGATTATGGATCGCCAGGCTTAATGAGGGTTGCGAAATATATAGTTTCTCAGCCGCTTCTGTGATGTTGCCGCAATCTGCAACTGTTGTTAAATATATAAGTTGTTGTAACGTCATTGACCTATCCCCCTATTCTCCCCGATCTTAGGCACTTAGCTTGCCAGGTCTCTTCTTTGGTAACAGAAGAACGCTCCGCAAATACAGGATGCCATAATTATTACCGCAAGGATAAAGCCCTTAATATTTGCCTCATTGCCGGAAAAGATCTCAGAAGCATTTGCGTATGAATAAGGACCCACAAAAATGTAATCTTTAAGATCAGGAACCACTCTGCCTATTATATCATATGTGTAAAGCACAAGTGTAAGACCAAGTCCGGCACCAATATTTACTCTTCCCGTTAATGAGGAGATCAAAAAACAGATGCTTGCAATCTCAATATTCATAAGAAGGCCACTGCCCATATAGATAAAGAATTCTTTATAGGATACCTCCTCACCTAATATAGCAAAACCTGCCAGATATATACCTGTACAAACCGCTGCAAAAAGAACAAGAAGCGCAAGCACGCAAAGTCCTTTTGCAGCCACCACTTTTGTTCTTGAAACAGGAAGCGAAAGCAGGAATTCGCCTGAGTGCCGTTCCTCTTCTTTTGCGATAATTCCGATGGCAAGGATAGCTGCAAACATTCCTCCTCCAATGCCATGTAGCGTTCCAACCTCTGTAGCAAAGAAGCCTTCAATTGTCGCAACGCTGAGAGTAGCCATACCAAAGGCCTCTGAAAATGCTCCCATATTTGAGAAGGCATCAGCCATATCCTTCATCTCGCCTTCCATGCTGCGAAAAAGCAGTATGCAGGCAAAGCCCATAAGGCCAACTGTAACGGTCCATATGATAAACTGCTTAAGATTAAGCTTTAACTCTTTTAAAAATATGGTCTTCATACTACTGCTCCTCCTCATCTTCATAGAATTTAAGGAACTTGTCTTCATCAATGTCTGCTGATTCAAGCATTGTAAGTCTTCCTTCTCTCATAATGGCTGCATTTTTACAGTATCTGTTTACCTCAGAGAGTACATGAGTTGAAAGGATGCAGGTAGCGCCCTCGCTTACATATTCATTTATAAGTTCAAAGAAATTCTTTTGGATAAGAGGATCAAGACCGCTTGTAGGCTCATCAAATATAAAAAGCTTTGGCCTGTGCTGCATAGCGCAGACGATGCTCACCTTTTTCCTGTTGCCAAGAGAAAGCTGCTTTATCTTTTTGCTTGTATCAAGCTTGAGTTTTTTGCAAAGCTTTTCAGCCTCAGCGCTGCAATCAAGCCCCCTAACATCTGCTGCGTATTTTATTACCTCAGATACTTTCATAGAATCATAAAACCAGGCTTCAGAGGGCATATAGCCAACCTCTTTAAGGATCTTTTCGTGGTCTTTAACGCTGTCCATGCCAAGTATCTTTATGCTTCCCTCATCATACTTTAAAAATCCAAGCATAGAGCGTATGGTTGTAGATTTGCCGGCGCCGTTTGGCCCTATAAATCCGAAAATATCGCCGGTCTTTACCTTAAGGGAAACATCTATGACCCCGCGGTTTTTACCGTAGCTTTTCGTAAGGTTTGTTATCTCTACTGCATTTTCCATTTCCGCACCTCCGTGTTTTTTTCTAAGCTTAGCTTACCAAAAAGAAAAAGCGGGAACAATATATGTCCCCGCAAGATGCACTTATTTGCCGCTATCCTTCACTTTTTTATGTTCAGCCTGGAATAGCCTTAGTTCTTCATTAAGCTTTTTATCGCCTATGCTGCGTTTTGTCTTGTAAATTAAAAATACGCACAGGTAGGTTATAAGGATATACGCCGCAAGTATAAAGGTAACTGTAAGTTTTCCGTCAAACCAATTGCAAAGCCTTGATATAAGCCCATATATAAAGGTGCATATAACCATTCCTGCAATCTCTTTAACTCCAAGTGTTTCAGCTTCATCAAAGTTCCAAAACAGATAAACCTGCAAGTATCCGATAATGTAGCAGGTAAATATCATCTCTGCCATGTGGAGGATACTGGCGTTAAACACGCCGCATATCATCCGGTACATACAGTAAAAGAACAATATGGCAAAGAAATACAGACAGGCTTTAAACTCTATGCCGATCTCTGTGGTAAGATACCTTTCCCAAAGGGATAACTTTTTATCGCTTTTCATATCACCTGTCTCCTTTCAAAAATCTTCTAAACTCAGCCGCATATCTTCTTGAAATGATAATATGCTCTCCGTTTTCAAGTGTGGCGTCTATCCGGTTTGAAGGAAGGCTCTTAAGAGAAGACACCCTGCCAACATTTATTATCATAGACTTGCTGCACCTGAAAAAAGAATCGTCATTAACACTGCTGCTAAAAGAATATAAGGACCCTTCTATACGCGCCACCGCATCTTTCGTATAAGCAAAGACCTTGTCATCTACTGATTCAAGATACAAAATATCTTTTGGCTCGATACAGATGGTCATGCCGTCTGTTTTGCCCCATACCTTATATTCCTCATTTTGAAGGATACCGATTATCCTCTCTACAGTGGGGTTTGGCTCAAAATACCGAACCGTTATACTTTCTTCGCCCTCTTTTATTGTCTTGATATCAATCTTCATAATATGCCCCAAACTTTAAATACTAAAGGTCTTACCCTCTACGCCACCACCCAGACACATTCAGCCTGATGGTACTGTAAAAGAAGCGGCTTAACCTTATCACTATCATTATCGCAAATCATACAGTTGAATTCAATGATATTATGATACGCATATTTGACCCAGTAGGACTTTACCTTGCAGGAAGCCTCACCCAGGCGCACGTATAAGGGCGCAATGTGGCCCTCATTGTCAAAGGAGGCGATAACAGGTACACTTTTAGCGCCGTTATAGTCAAAAGACGTAAAAGAAACCACGCGCATAGCGCCCTCACCTCCAAACAAATGTACGTTTATGTAAGACTTATTATAGTACGTTTGTTCGAAAAGTCAAGAGGGCAAAATGACCACTTTAAGCCGAGGCTATAGTGGTCATTTTATAACAAAAATTATATTACATTAATCTGGCATGCCTTCATGGCACTTAATGCCGTGTTGTGGCTTTCCGGTGTTACGCCGGCACAGCACTTTGAATCAACTGTAATCTTTACTTCAGGTAAAAATGCCTTAATAAGGAGTGCATTTGATATAACGCATATATCTGTGCAAAGACCTACCATCTCGATTTCATCAATGCTTTCTTTCTTTGAAAGTTCTTCAAGGTAAACACCGAGTTCCTTTGAACCAAAGGTTGGCTTGTCAATGATGGTCGCATCCGCATTTACAGGAAGCGCGGATGATATCTGCCAGCCTTCGCTTCCCTTTACGCAGTGGAGTACGGGAAGATTCTTTCCCTCCTGAGTATCCATGTAATCATCATGATGAGTATCTCTTGTAAAGATGACTTTGCCGTCAAAATTTCTTATCTTTTCCGCTACATTCTCTACGATTCCAACGGCCTCTTTTGTTCCAAGAGCCTGATCTATAAAATCATTTTGCATATCTACTACAATAAGTACTTTCATTTTCATTCCTCCGAGTGTTTTTAATGAATTTCATTTGCTTAGTAGTTTATCACATCTTCACCTTTAAAAAAACAAAAAAATAATGTATTTTGGGGTTAGCATGATTTTATATGCGAATAGCACTTTTTTAAATGTTTATTGCAAAAAAGTGCTTTATACTATAAGTGTAAATAGAATTAAATTGCATTTACAAGGAGGACGAAATGAAAAAATTCTTAAAAAACAACTGGTTTATATGTACCATGCTTATCGGCATAATCCTTGGCTGCCTTATCGGCTGGCTTTGGCCTGACTTTGGCAGCAAGATCGAGTTTCTTGGAACCATCTTTATCAACATGATGTTCTGCGTTGTGGTTCCTATGGTATTTTGTTCAATATCAAGTGCCATCGCAAATATGAAATCTGTTAAAAGAGCAGGAAAGGTTCTTGGCGCAACTGTCGTCACCTTCCTTTGCACAGCTCTTATAGCAAGCGTTATCATGTATGTGGTTTGCCGTATTTTCCCTGTTGTTACGGGAAAATATGAGATCGCAGAAGGCGAGGTTGGAGCAACCTTAGGTGTTACCGACATGATCGTAAATTTCTTTACAAAGCCTGATTTTATCGAGCTTTTCAGCAGACGTGCCATTTTACCTTTAGTTGTTGCAGCAATCATTTTCGGATTTGGTATCCAGATGGCAGGCGGCCCTGAGACAAAGACAGCGCAGCTTCTTTCAGATATCACAAACTGCATTATGAAGACAGTTAAGATAATCACCTACTACGCTCCTATCGGTTTCCTTGGCTTTTTTGCTTCACTTGTGGCAACCTACGGACCTGAGCTTATCGGTGATTACTCAAGAACACTTATTATTTACTACGTACTTAGCTTTGTTTACCTTTTTGCTTCATCACCGCTTTATGCAAGATTTGGCGGCGGCAAGGGCGCAGCAAAGATCATGTTTAAGAACCTCTTTAAACCTGCAGCAGTAGCATTCGGTACCTGTTCATCTGTAGCTACCATCCCTACAAATATGGAAGTGGCACAGGAAACCGGTATCAGCAAAGAAGTAAGCGAGATCGTTCTTCCTATGGGCGCTACAATGCATATGGACGGTTCGGCAATGAGTGCCATCATCAAGGTTGCATTCCTTTTCGGAATCTTCGGTCTTGATTTTGGTGCCGGCAAAGCAATTCTTGCAATTATCGTAGCCGTATTTTCATCAGTTGCTATGTCAGGTGTACCCGGCGGCGGCGGAACAGGCGAGCTTGTCCTTTGTACCATCTTCTTCCCTGACCAGCTTGCAGTTGCCTATCCTATCGCACTTGCACTCGGTAACCTCGTAGACCCACCTGCAACAATGGTAAATGCTGCAGGAGACTACGTAGTATCCTTTATCGTATCAAGATTTGCTGATGGCAAGGATTGGCTTCAGAAACAGATAGCAAGTAAATAATTAAGATTTATAATACAAGGAGCCCTGCAACAGTTACGTTGCAGGGCTTTGTTATAAATGAAATTTTCAGACATCTTGCTTAAAAATATCGAATATTTGTTCTTGATAATCTCCCGGTGGTTTGATATTATTATATAGGTACCGTTAGACGGTGGATGGTTTGCCTTTCGGCGTACATTTGCTGTACGCGCTTCCCTTTTCAAGGAGGTGCATTAGTATGGGAAAGTATCAAGGAAAGGTAATGCAGTTTATTGCTTTCTATAATAGCAGCAATAACCCAGATTATACGCACTATTGTTGCGATAGCTGAGTTAATGCTTAAACTTATAAAAAACAAGAACAGCAACCACCCCGCCAAAGGTTAATTGCTGTTCTTAGCAACTTAATGTAAGGCAAACCGTCTACCAAACGGTACCTTCTTATAAGCTTATGATACAGTTAAATAGTCCTTTTGTCAACATGTTCAAATCCCAAAAATGATTTGTTTATGCGACGTGAAAATGAACGCTACAGTCCCCGCTTGAAGTGTTCTTTTTGTTTATATTATCTATATCTATGTTTATACCAGTACACAATATGTATATTTATTGTAGAGTTAAAACCCTGCTTGCTAATCTCAGCCTTCAATTTGTCTTGCAATTCATTTACCAATGTTTCAACTTCCTCTTTGGTATCAACAACTTTCTGATCCAGTAAATCAGCTGTATAATATCCTTTTTCAGTATATGTAATATCAGAATGATTTAACTCAAGATTATCTAAACATGAGACAAGCATTTTTTCTGTTCTAGAATCATTTTTAGTGCCAAAAAACACCTGAGAGATTCTAAAGTCGTAATTATTTCCCTCTTTTTCAACACTGTCAGTTGGAGGCTCTTTTAAATGTGGAGCCATATTCTGTGTTCCTTCGCTATAGATTATCTCGTTTCCTAAAGATGGCGAAAAAGTTTTTATTCGAGGCAGAAACAATAACACCACTACCACAACACATATTAAAATATATGGCAAAGGTGCTGCCGTCTTTCTTGCTATTTTTTTCGAAACTTCAGGCGATCTTGGTGGCGCAATATAAAGTTTTATATCTGTGTTAGTATCTTCGGTTGGTGTAGTCTCTTTTTTGCAAATAGGACACGTTTTTTGATTTTCTGCAAGACGTTGTCCACATAAGGGACATCTATATATTTTTTCCATTAATCTTCCTCTTTTCATCTATGAAAACATGAATCGGTTCTATATGCTCAATCTCTGTTGTTAACTGATTCCGTCATTATCGCAAAATAAAGTACTCTTTTTACACTTTCATCAAGCTTTTCTAAAGGAAGATGCACGTTGCGTTTGTCGCTAAGGGCATCGGCAATTTCTTCTCTGTCTCCTTCCGTACCCGGCATTATAAGGTCGTTTCCTGCAAGGATACACTTTGAAGCGTAGGAACTTCCCGGGGTGTTGGTAGTTCCCCAGTCTGTCATTATAAGGCCTCTAAAGCCCCACTCGCCCCTTGCAACCACACTGCAAAGATCTTTGCTGTTTGCGGTATGAACTCCGTTAAGCCTGTTATATGAAGTCATAATGCATCCCGGGTTCCCCTCTTTTACGGCTATTTCAAAGCCTTTAAGGTAGATTTCGCGAAGAGCACGCTCTGATACATTTGAATTTACGTGGAATCTGTTTTCTTCCTGGTTATTGCAGGCAAAATGCTTTATGGTAACCGCAAGGTCGCCTTTTTCCTGCACTCCTTTTGTTATGGCTGCTGCCATTAGCCCTGATACAAGCGGTTCTTCCGAGTAATACTCAAAATTTCTTCCGCAAAGCGGGTTTCTGTGGATATTAAGCCCCGGAGCAAGCCAGCATGATATCTTAAAAAATCGCAGATCCTCTGCCACCATTTTCCCAACTTCACAAAGAAGCTCTGTATCAAAGCTTTGCGCAAGGCAGGTTCCGATAGGGATAGCCGTAGCAAACTGGAAGTGATCTACGCCTCCTTCTATCTCAGGAATCTTTCCAAAGAATCTGTTTTCAAGGGACTGATATCTTGTAAGTCTTATTATCTCTCCGGTATCAGGTCTGCTTTGGTAGCGCTGCTGGATCCTTGCGCCGGCAGGTCCGTCTGCAAGAACGACCCCCGGCACTCCCTTTTCCTTTATACCCACAGTCTCGCCTGCTGCCCCCGGAACCTTACCTGCTGCAGAGCCTATAACTTCTGCTGCAAGAGCACTTGGGGCGCCGCATACAAGCATAACTTTTTCCTCAGTTGTAAGACTTTTTAAGATCTCATCTGCCCTGTCAAGTATGTCTTTATCAAGTCCAGCTAGAGGATTTGCTTTTATTCTGCACTCTGCAAGACATTTAACCTCATTATCTATGCTAATAAAAGGCAAATTTTCTAAAAGCTTTGCCCTTATCTCATTTCTTACTTTTTCTCTTCTTTCCTTTGGCGCTATCTCATGCATTCTATCAAAAAGCTCGCAAACGTTTGTAAGCTTTTCTGTGCAAACAGTCTCAGAAAGAGTAAGGGTGCTTACTGCTGTAACCTTATCCGCATTTTCAGCAAGTACAAGTATATACTCGCCTTTTTCCATATAGTAGGCAGCCTTTGCCGTTCTGTAAGAAGAAAGCAGATCAAGGCTAAATGAAAGGCTAAGTTCCTCGCTCTCTTCACATCCTAAGAGCTTTGTCTTTGTAAATGCCACAAGGCGCTTATATTCTTTTTGCTGCTCCGCCGCAGGGCATGACGCAAATAAGAAAACAACCTTCTTTCCTGCAAATGTCCCTGTATTTTTAACCTTTACCCTAATGGTCACCTTTCCGCCTGCTACCTTCGTATCAAGGTATTCTGTCTCAAATGTGGTATAGGAAAGTCCGTATCCGAAAGGATATCTTACTCTTATACCAAAAGTGTCAAAATATCTGTACCCCACGTATATGCCGTCGTTATAATATTCTTCAAGAAGATTCCCGTTATTTGTACCAAAGCCTTCGCTTGAAGGATAATCGCCATATTTAAAGGCGTATGTATCCGTAAGCCTTCCTGATGGGTTAACTCTGCCGCAAAGCACGTCTGCTGCCGCATTTCCGGCCTCGCACCCTCCCTGCGATATAAGAAGGAGCGCCGAGATCTTATATTTATCCATAAATGAAAGATCCATTACTCCGCCGATATTAAGAAGCACGATAGTCTTTTCATATTGCTTTGTGATGCATGAAAGTTCCTCTTCTTCCTCATCACTAAGGTAATAATCCCCTTTTACCGCTCTTCTGTCAGCCCCTTCTCCGCTAATGCGCGAGATCACATAAACCGCAGCTTCAGCCTTTTCATGGGTCCTTGCGTCTATCTTACCTGCTACCGGCATACGCATCTTAAGTCTTGAGTGGGCATCATAAAGCTTTGCCTGGTCATCCCCTGCCATCTCGTAGATCTTATCTACCCATTCCTTATATGCAACCTTGTATTCCCTGTCAAATGCATCAAGGTAATCTTTGTTAACTATATCAAACCCGGCATTTTCAAGGCCTTTTCTTACTGTTACCGTATCTCTGCTGTTTACATCACCGCTTCCGGTACCGCCCTTTATGGTATAACCTGCACCCATGCCGTAAAGAGCAATCCTGCTGCCCTCTTTAAGTGGCAAAACGCCGTCATTTTCAAGAAGAACGATGCCTTCTGCTGCGGCCCTCCTTGATACTTCTCTTCCCTTTATCTCTCTTTCAGATACCTCGCTTGTTAAAGTTCCCGGATAAAAAATACCCATTTAAACAGCCTCCACATTTAATCCTTTTTATTATTTAAATTACTTTTTAACATCACTTCAGTCTCTATTACATCTTTGCTGTTTCCGCCTGCAAAGACTTTAAAGAGGCCGGGCTCAGTTATTTTGTCGTC
>JAEEOQ010000052.1 GCA_016284355.1 Lachnospiraceae bacterium | reverse complement strand
GTCAGAATAATGAGTGTAGTTGTTTGAGCTATTTCTATAAACGATACCATTTATTTTCTTGTTATCTTCCAATAGGTGCGTTTGAAGTAATTCTATGTAATTATTGAGTGAGCGCCCACTAAGAGAATTCATTTCGTTGCTGTTTTCTTTTGAAAGAGGGGTTAAATTGTTTTCGTTATCTATAATATAACCCCAGTCTGCAACGGTTCTATATTTTCCGGTATTAGGAACAGAGTTTAAAAATATAATTAAGCGCTCACTTGTATATGCGTGGACCCTATCATTGTTTGATAATTTATAATCTGGTTGAATGGTTAACAGCTCTTTGTAAGTGGCAGTTCGATCAAATATGTATTCATCTACTGAAACTTCTATTTCTGAATAGGATGAATTCCATATTGAAGAAGGTGAAACTAGTACATTGCACAGGTTTTCTTCCATTCCTTTAGTAACGGTCACAACAGCACACATATCGAAAGACCATAGCATTGAATTGAGATCTTTTTTTGAGGTTTCCCAATAAGGATGAACAATCTTGGAATTAATTGCCTTATCACCTAAGAATTTTAGCTCATTTTTCCTTATAATTGCATTTGATGTATTTCCTATACGTTTTATGGCATTTTCGTATGCTTCAGAATAAGGAGTATCAGATTCTAGAAATATCTGCTTGATTTTTTGGGTAAGTGAATCGAGTTTTTTTAACTTCCAATTATTCATTTCTTCGCTAGAATACAAGGAAGTTGGGATTAAATGATTGTTAGGAGTAATAATGAATGAACAATCATTATCAATAAAAGGATTGTCTAAATCGTCGATGAAAACAATCATTTTTTCACCAGAGTACGCATATACTCGTTTGAACATATCCATTTCATAATTTGCGTTTATAGTCAATTGTTTTTTGCCCCTGTTAGATTTGTCAAATATGTATTCAATAACTTCGACTTCTATATTTGAATAGTCGGCATACCAGATATCTGAAGGCATATTATGCCATTCATTCAATGATTTTTCCATGCCTTGTTTGACTTCTATAATAGCGCAAGCTTGACTGAATTGTATATTGTAGGCGAGTCTGTTGTTGTCATTTAAATAGTAAGGCTGCACATAATAAGGCCGATTTTGTGTAAAGCCTAAATATTTGTTTATTATATGAGATTGGTATATTTTTGAAATGCTGGCAACAGAAATGGTTGCCAGCATTATTACAATAAAGGATATAGTTAGCTTCTTTTTCATGCCTAATGCCCTTAGTTCAAATAATTATTTAGAAGAATATTAAAATCCTTCAGGGATAATTCTTTTGAATTCTCAGTTTTGATGGTAGGAATAAGTTTATCATCTTCCACATAATATGACCACTCTGTTGACTTGCTTATTGTACATTAATCTGAAAGTATTGTCAATACTTTCAGATAATATTCATAAAAATCGACATTTTTTATTATGAAATTTGATACATAATCATTTATTTGGGGAAGTATATAAGGGTAGATAATATGATCGATAGCGTTTTTGGATTCTTTTATTGATTAAAAGGCAGCCAAGCTTGGCTGCCTTTTTAATGTTATTTATGAAGTGGATGTCTGTCTGTAAGTTCTTTTACGATTGCCATAGCCTTAGGTGTATCGGACTCGTTATTTACTACAAGAGCGATAGCCTGCGCTACCTTATCCATATCTGCTGTATCAAAACCTCTTGTGGTAACTGCAGGAGTTCCAAGTCTGATACCGCTTGTTACGAAAGGAGAAGCAGGATCGTTTGGAACGGTGTTCTTGTTGCAGGTGATGTTTGCTGCATCAAGAAGCTTTTCTACAGCCTTTCCTGTAAGACCTTTATTCTGTAAGTCTACAAGCATAAGGTGGTTGTCTGTGCCGTCAGATACGATCTTAAAGCCGCGGCTCTGAAGACCTTTGCAAAGAGCCTGTGCATTATCGATAATGTTCTTTGCATATACTTTAAAGCTAGGATCAAGTGCTTCTTTAAAGCAAACAGCTTTTGCTGCGATAACATGCTCAAGTGGGCCGCCCTGGGTACCCGGGAAAATAGCTTTGTTGAGCTTGTGCTCTTCTGCGAACTCGGCAGATGAAAGTATCATACCGCCTCTTGGTCCTCTTAAGGTCTTGTGGGTGGTAGTTGTAACCACATGAGCGTAAGGAATAGGGCTTTCATGGTAGCCTGTACATACAAGGCCCGCGATGTGGGCGATATCTACCATAAGGTAAGCGCCTACCATATCAGCGATCTCTCTGAAACGCTTAAAATCTATCTTTCTTGCGTAAGCTGAAGCTCCTGCTACAATAAGCTTTGGCTTGCACTCCTTAGCAAGTTTTTCTACGTTGTCATAATCAATGAATCCCTCATCATTAACTCCGTATGGAACAATCTTGAAATATGTACCTGAGAAGTTTGCAGGTGAACCGTGTGAAAGGTGTCCGCCGTGGTCAAGGCTCATACCCATAACGGTGTCGCCGGGCTGAAGTAAAGCATAAAAAACAGCCATATTAGCCTGCGCACCGGAGTGGGGCTGAACGTTTGCATAGGTGCAGTTAAAGAGTTTTTTTGCTCTCTCTATTGCAAGAGTCTCCACTACATCAACGTACTGGCAGCCTCCGTAATACCTCTTTCCCGGATAACCTTCAGCGTACTTGTTTGTAAGAGGACTTCCCATAGCGGCCATAACTGCGCGACTTACGAAGTTCTCTGAAGCGATAAGCTCGATATGATCTTCCTGTCTGTCCATCTCTGCTCTTATGGCAGATGCAAGCTCAGGATCGAAATTTGATATTTCATCAAAACTGTACATGATAACCCTCCAATTTATTTATACTCATTCGAGTATATCATAAGGAAAAGTCAAAGTAAATTAAGTTAATCTAATAACAATTATAAATAGGAACGCGAAAAAAAGGAAGATTATGGCAAAGTGGATTTGTTGACTTTTATCTTTGCATTTTGTAATATTTTTCTTGAAATGTTATTTGGATAATGAAAAAGAAAAAGTCTATATGTGTTTGGAGGAGAAAAAAACATGTTATCATTCTATATTTCTATACTGAGTTCGGATGAAGAAAAAAAGAAATTTTCTGAAATTTATGAAAGAGAATACATGTTTTTGCTGAATTATGCAAAAACAAAGCTAAAGGGCAAAGAACAAGAAGCTGAGGATGTGGTATCAGAAGGATTTTTAAAATTAGCAGATAAATTCCAAAACTATTCAACACTTTCATGCAGTAGTTTTCGCAAATTACTCGTCGTTATTATTAGAAACATAATAATCGACCATTATAGATATGATAAACATAATGTTTCGTTAACAACATGGATGGAAGATGATTCCTTTATGACTGAATGTTTTCGTTCGTATGAAGAACATGGAGAACTCGAAAAAAAAGCTATTAGAAAAGAAATGCTTAATGAAATGATAAAAAAATTAGATAGCCTTTCTCCTATACTAAAAGAAACTTTTTTGCTAAGACATTATATAGGCTTGGATGAAAGGTCAATAGCAAAAAAATATGGAGTTTCTGTAAGAACAATTGAATCGAGGCTTTATAGAGCCGTGAAAATTATAAAAGAAAGGATTGAAAACGATGAACAGAACTGATTTCCCGGATATGGATCTTTTGGCAGATATATATGTTAGCGCAGATCTTAAAACTTCTGGAATAGAGGATATAGAGGAAACGAATAGTATTAAGGAGATTTCTGTTTCTGATTCATTTAAAAAGAAAATACAAAGAATTATTTTTTATGAAAGAAGTCTTGCATATTTAAAAAGAATAGCAATTTATTTTCTTGTTGTGTTTACTGGGGTAGGAACGTTAATCTTAATTAATGAAGATATACGAGCAGCTACTATTAGATTTTTTAAGGAAACTTTTGATACCCACAAAATATTTTTTGATGGAGATGAAATGTCTAATATTGATTATAAAAATCTTTTATATGTCCCGACTTGGATACCGGAGGGATACGAACTAAATTATAGTATGGTTGATGCAAAATTAGGCATTTCAAATAATTATATTAATAAGACAACTCATAAAGAATTGTTTTACTCGTGTGATTTGATTATAAATGCTTCTGTTGGGTTAAATACAGAAGGTACAGTTGCAAGAAATGTGGTAATAGGTGGTAAAAATGTTGAATATAATGAATCTGTCAAAGAAGGGTTTAATTCTTCTATTATTTGGACTGATCAGGAAGGAAGGGTTGTTTATATTGCTGCAGATGAAGATTTTGATACTCTTAAAAACATATATGAAAGTCTTGAATTAGACAATACTTTGATTAAAAAAGCTGATGACTTATATTTGAATAAACAATATACGTTTGATTCTAAAGAGTTTTTCTATGATGAAAATAGAGTTCGATATATATATACTGATGAAAATTCTCGTGACGTTCTCTATATAGAAAAAAATCTTACAAATTAATGATAATCATGCAGTAGTTTTTTCTCCGCAAACGTTATTATTTATAGATACAGTTTATTAGTATCTTATTTTTAAAGCAAGGGAGGTGAAATACATGCGAAGAAGGGTAACTTTTTTACTTGTTTTGCTGATATTCATAATGATTTTCTTGGATGATCATGACATTTTTGCTGAAAATACGTGTAGGCAAAAATTATCCTTGTTAGGAATTCCTGAAAGTATGATCGCATCAGTTGATGAAGATATAGTAAATTACATATACAATCAGCTAAATATAAGAACCAAGTTTGAATCATTGTGTTATGATGATATCGATTTATATACTGATGATAATTCATATGAAGAAGCTTTTGATTATAATGTCATATCCGTAAAAGATTCGGAATCATTTTATCTTTTCATCTGCTTTAGTAGTAAAAATGATAAATTTAAGGAAATGGATTCATGTACCATTAGCTATGGCGATGACTTATTTCCTAATATTTATTCGGGAAAAATATGGTGGAAAAATATAAATGACAAATGGAGTGATTCAAATAGTAAGAATATAAAGGCAGATATTCAAACAACATGGAATGCTACATACATTAGAAGCAATTTTGATGATGCGTCAGGCGCCGATCAATTAAAGGGGTGTTTTTTTTGCACAGGCTTATTAAACGAAAGTAAGAATGAGTCGAAAACTGTTAAAGGAATAAGTTTAAGCTATTCATTTAAGAAAAGAAATGCTTTTAAAATTATTAATATTATAATTGTTTCTGTGATTGTAGGAACTTGTATCACTATCATTTATGTATTATTTAAAAACCGAAAGTATAAAAACTTCAGTAATTAATAATCTGATATGATGAAATATCACTTAAAAGTTATAAAGTATATTTGACTTTTGATAAGTACAAAAAGGGTTATTGCGGCAAGTATGCGGCGATAGCCCTTTTTCTTGACACTATGGAAAGTATCATGTAAGATAAAGGATGGTTTGAACCCTAATAACAAATGGGGTGATGCTAAATAATAAAAAAGTGGGGAATAGATATGACAGATTTAAAAGAAAGATATGATCTTTGCATGGAAAGACTTGCGCAGATCCCAAACGAAAGAGGCGAGGGATGCTTTTTTACAAAGGCAGCAAAACTTGCCCTTTATATGGATGAAATAGCTAAGATGGTAGATGACGGAAGCTACTTTGATCTTTCTATAGAGAAGCTTCAGGAGATCAACGACAGACTTTTTGTATTTGAAGATGATGCAACTTATGCGGAAAGCTTTGCAAATCCTGCTTATGCGGTAAGTAAGGCAGGAGAAGTTAAAGGCCAGGTTGTGGCTTATGTTGCCCACAGACTTACTTCTTCAATCTACCACATTTTTACAAAGCAGCTTTTCAGAAGACTTATAGTACTCGAACTTTTACTTGAACTTTACGGTCTTGAAGAGAGCGGCGCTGATGTTTCTGAGTGGAAGAACGCTGTTTATTATTTTGAGCATGATTATTTTGAGGAAAACAGAAGATACGCGGTCTATAATCAGTTCGTTCCGGCAAAGAGCCCTTCTGTAGAGGTTTATAACAGGATCGATCCTAATGATATCCGCAGCATCTACTACTACGGCTATAAGGTAGGACAGTCGGAAAAAGATATGTTTAACTTTATCGCTTCTCTTCCTGAAAAAGATATCGATGCTATGGCTTATACCTATACAAACGGTTACTATAAGGGCTTTGTGGCTCAGAGAATAGACTTTAGCAAGAAAAAGAGCGTACAGGTATATTACAATATCGGTATGGAAAGAATGATAGCTGCAGCCGTAAAGAAGTTTAAGGACATGGGGCTTGACAGCACATTTGTATTTGCTTCAAGTACAGAATCAAAGCAGGCTGATTTTGATCATAAGTATGATATTGCTCTTTTCCTTGATAAGAAATATATGGATAACTTCGCACCTATCTCAAGAAAAGTATTTGAAGAGGTAAAGGACGAGGTAAGAGCTCACGGCGGTCCTGCTGTTATTGAAGTATTCGGCGAGAAAGATTTTGAGCCTGAGAGCAAAAAAGAGGCTGCTTCGCTTGATGAAAAGCAGCGCGCTTTATACGCCGAGCTTCTTAATACATCACTTCTTGTACGTTGCGAATTTTTACCGGGAGAAGAGAGAAGCTTTACCATCATCAGTTATCCTTCTACAGATATCGGAGATAATTTCAAGGAAGTATTTGCAGATACAGTTAAGGTAAATACACTTGATTCCGAAACCTACAAGAGGATACACCAGCATCTTATCGATGCTCTTGATACCGCAGAATATGTACATATCAAGGGTATGAACGGTAACGAGACAGATCTTCGCGTGGCTCTTCATGAGCTTAAAGACCCTTCGAAGGAAACTAATTTTGAAAACTGTCTTGATGACGTTAATATTCCTGTGGGCGAGGTATTTACATCTCCAAAACTTACGGGAACAAACGGCGTACTTAATGTAAAGGCAGACCTTTTCCTTCGCGGTCTTAAGTTTAAGAACCTTAAGGTAACACTTAAAGACGGTATGGTAGAGAGCTACTCCTGCGATAACTTTGATAATGAGGCTGATAATCTTAAATATATGAAGGAAGAGCTTCTTTACAACCACGAGACACTTCCTATCGGTGAGTTTGCCATCGGTACAAACACCACAGCATATGTAATGGGAATCAAGAGAAATATTCAGCAAAAGCTTGATATCCTTATTGCCGAAAAGACAGGTCCTCATTTTGCACTTGGTGATACATGTTACTCACATTCAGAAGATCACCCGACCTATAATCCTGACGGAAAAGAGATCGTGGCAAGAGATAACGAGATCACCGCAAAATACAGAAAGACAGAGCCAAGCAAGGCATATTTCAGCTGCCATACAGATATCACCATTCCTTACAACGAGCTTGGCGAGATTACAGCTTACGCTAAAGATGGCAGTGCCATAACTATCATCAAAGAGGGAAGATTCGTGCTTCCGGGTACAGAAGAACTTAATGTTCCACTTGATGAGTTTTTTGGCAAATAAAAAGTATAAATGATTCGGAGGGTTATTTAAATGAGCAGGGTTGGTATAGTAATGGGAAGCGATTCGGATCTTCCTATAATGAAAAAAGCGGCAGATATGCTTGAAAAGTTTGGTATCGAATATGATGTTACCATTATTTCCGCACACCGCATGCCTGATGTATTTTATGAGTATGCTAAAAATGCTGAGAGCAAGTATGATGTTATAATAGCAGGAGCAGGCGGAGCTGCGCATTTACCGGGTATGTGCGCTGCCATAACTCCTATTCCTGTTATAGGCGTTCCTATTAAGAGCGCGGCTCTTAGCGGAGTTGATTCGCTTTACTCTATAGTACAGATGCCAAGCGGTATCCCTGTAGCTACCGTTGCTATCGACGGCGCCGCAAATGCAGGCATTCTTGCGGCAAAGATCATTTCTGTACGCGAAAGCGCTTTAAGAGAGAAGATCAAAGCATACGCAGATGAACTTAAAAACGGCGTTATGGCAAAAAAAGAAAAGATCGAAAAGCTTGGAATAGAAGGATATTTAAATGCTTAAAAACATTGTGTTTGATATGGACGGAGTGCTCCTTGATACAGAGAGAGTATACATAAAGTCATGGGAAAAGGCGGCTACAGAATTTGTGGCACCTTCCGATATGGATAAACTTCGCGTTGCCATGAAGGAGTGCATCGGAAGAAACGATACCGATACGAGAGCATATTTTTACGAAACTTTCGGAAATGATTTTCCTTATGATGCTTATATGGGAAGAACAAGGGAATTCTTTAACGAGATAGAATTTAACGAAGGCCTTCCTCTTCTTCCGGGGGTAAGAGAGTGTCTTACTTTTTTGAACGAAGAAGGCTATAACGTAGCTCTTGCAACTTCCACAAAAGAATCCACAGCTACCCGCCAGCTTAAAGCTCTTGACCTGTACAAATATTTCAAATATTTTGTATTTGGCGACCAGGTAGAGCACAGCAAGCCGGAGCCTGATATCTATCTTCTTGCGGCAAAAAAACTTGGGGCAGACCCTGCGGAGTGCTATGCAGTAGAGGATTCCTATAACGGTATAAGGTCTGCATATGCTGCAGGCATGAAGGCTGTTATGATCCCGGATCTTCTTCCAGCAACGGAAGAGATAAGAAAGCTTCTTTATATGGAATGTGATTCACTTTTTGATCTGATGGAAAGATTGAAAAGTGGGGATTCCTTATAAAAGCAACAATATCTATTAAAGAGCCTTATAGATTACATTAAAAAAAACACAGATGCGAATGGTGGAAAACACCCCGCATCTGTGTTATTATTTGTGGGTAAAATAATCAAGATTTACCTTGAAGGGAGAAAAAAGATGGATTACAAAAAAGCCGGTGTCGATATTGAGGCAGGTTACAGAGCTGTAGAGCTTATGAAAAAGTTTGTTAAGGAGACCGAAAGACCTGAGGTTCTTGGCGGCCTTGGCGGTTTTTCCGGAGCTTTCAGCCTTAAGAACTTTATGAATATGGAGGAGCCTACACTTTTATCAGGTACAGACGGCGTCGGAACCAAGATCAAGATCGCTTTTGAGCTTGATAAACATGATACTATCGGTATCGACTGCGTTGCCATGTGTGTTAACGATGTTGCATGTGCAGGCGGCGAGCCGCTTTTCTTCCTTGATTATATAGCATGTGGAAAAAATGAGCCTGAAAAGATCGCTTCTATCGTTAAGGGCGTTGCAGAAGGCTGCAAGATGTCAGACTGTGCCCTTATTGGCGGCGAGACTGCAGAGCACCCGGGCCTTATGCCGGAAGATGAATACGACCTTGCAGGTTTTACCGTAGGTATTGTTGATAAAAAGAACATCATAGACGGAAGCACTCTTAAAGAGGGAGATACTCTTATCGGTATCGCTTCATCAGGTATCCACAGCAACGGTTATTCACTCGTAAGAAAAGTATTTGATATAAAGAGATCGGCTCTTGACGTATACTATGAGAGTCTTGGAGCTACTCTTGGCGAGACACTTCTTACTCCTACCAGGATCTACGTTAAGCCACTTCGCGCAGTAAAGGAAGCAGGTATTAAGATCAAGGCCTGCAGCCATGTTACAGGCGGCGGTTTTTACGAGAATATCCCAAGAATGCTTAAAGAAGGCACAAGAGCAGTGGTAAGAAAGGGAAGCTACGCTGTTCCTCCTATTTTTGATATGCTTGCAAAAGACGGTAATATCGAAGAAAAAATGATGTATAATACATATAACATGGGTCTTGGTATGGTTATCGCAGTAGATAGCAGCGAGGCAGACAGGGCCGTGGCAGTTCTTAAAGAAGCAGGAGAAAACGCTTATATTGTAGGCGAGATCAAAAACGGAGAGAAAGGTATCGATCTTATATGATAAAGGTTGCGGTTCTTGTCAGCGGCGGAGGTACAAACCTTCAGGCCATAATCGACAGAGTTAAAGATAAGACCATTACAAATGCAGAGATCTCAGTGGTAATAAGCAACAACCCGGGGGCCTTTGCCCTTAAGAGAGCGGAAGATGCCGGTATAAAGAATATCTGCATTTCTCCGAAAGATTTCGATTCAAGAGATCTTTTTAATAAGGCGCTTATTGCGGTACTTGATAAAGAAAAGGTAGACCTTGTGGTGCTTGCGGGATTCCTTGTTATAATTCCTTCTGAGATGGTTAAAAAATATAAAGGAAGGATCATCAATATCCATCCTTCCCTTATCCCTTCCTTTTGCGGTACCGGCTATTACGGCCTTAAGGTACACGAAGCAGCGCTTGACCGCGGCGTAAAGGTTACGGGAGCTACGGTACATTTTGTAGATGAAGGAACAGATACCGGTCCTATTATCCTTCAAAAGGCTGTTGAAGTTAAAGAAGGAGATACTCCGGAAGTTTTACAAAGAAGAGTTATGGAAGAAGCTGAGTGGAAGATACTCCCTGAGGCTATAAATCTTATAGCAAACGGAAAAGTTAAGCTTGGCTGTTAATAAAATATACAAGGGGGAGAATGAAAGATGAAGATACTTGTTGTTGGCGGCGGCGGAAGAGAGCATGCTATATGCTGGAAGGCTAAAAAGAGCCCGCTTGTGGAAAAGATATACTGTGCTCCGGGAAACGCCGGAATAGCGCAGGTGGCAGAGTGCGTTAACATCGGAGTTATGGAGTTTGATAAACTTACAGACTTCGCACTTAAAGAAGGCATCGATTTTACCATAATCGGACCTGACGATCCTCTTGTGGCAGGCATCGTAGATGCATTTAAAGCAAAGGGCCTTAAGGTATTCGGTCCTGACAAATGCGCCGCCATAATCGAAGGCTCAAAGTCATTTTCAAAAGACCTTATGAAAAAATACGGTATCCCTACCGCAGGCTACGAGGTAGTTACAAGCGCCGATGAAGCCTATAAGACCATCGGTAAGTTCGGATACCCTGTTGTGCTTAAAGCAGACGGACTTGCTCTTGGTAAGGGCGTGCTTATCTGCAACAATGAAGAAGAGGCAAAGGCCGGCGTACGCGAGATAATGGAAGATAAGAAGTTTGGAACCGCAGGAAACACTATGGTTATAGAAGAGTTTCTTACAGGACCTGAGGTTTCCGTGCTTTGCTTTTCTGACGGAAAGACCATAAAGCCAATGGTTTCTGCCCAGGATCACAAGCGTGCAAAGGATAACAACGAAGGCCTTAATACAGGCGGTATGGGAACTTTTTCTCCTACACCTTTTTATACGGAAAAGATCGCAGATTACTGCATGAAAAATATTTATGAGCCTACCATTGCTGCTATGGAAGCAGAAGGCAGGAAGTTTGTTGGTATCCTTTTTGTGGGACTTATGCTTACGGAAAAAGGGCCAAAGGTGCTTGAATACAATGCGCGCTTTGGTGACCCTGAGACTCAGGTTGTTCTTCCTCGTATGAAGAGCGATATGATAGAAGTTATGCTTTCCTGCGTAGATGGAACTCTTGATAAAACAGAGCTTGAATTTGATGATAATGCCGCTCTTTGCGTTGTTATGGCTTCAAACGGCTACCCTGAACATTACGAAAAAGGCTTCCCTGTTACGGTAGATGAAGGCTTTGATAACGAAAACACCATCCTTTTCCACGCCGGTACAAAGTTTGACGGCGACAAGGTGGTTACAAACGGAGGAAGAGTACTTGGAGCTGTGGCTTTAGGACGCAATCTTCGTGAGGCAAGAGACAAGGCTTATGCAGCAGCAGAACTTGTACATTTTGCTAACAAATACAACAGGACAGACCTTTGCAGGAGCATTTTAGGAGACTAGATTTATGAGGACTATGGAATTTAAGGTTGAAAGACCTAATCTTTTTGAGGTTGGAGTAGAACTTGGGGTAGTTGAGACCGAGATGGACAACTTCCTTTATTACACCTTAGAGCATGCTTACGGTATGAGCGGAAACATTCCTTTCCGTGAGGCTTTAAAGACCAGAAAAGGAAAGGTTATTTCTATAGAGGAAAGACCGCAGGGGCTTTATGCAACTCTTGAGTTCGATGAATAAAAGCCGACATCATCTTTATTGCTTTCGGCTTTTTCACAAAAAATTCACTATTTAATGTTAAACTTGACTGCATGAGCGTACTTTTTTAAAAGTGCGAGCGTGCAGTCTTTTTTAGGAGGAGAAAACGGTGATAGAAGTAAAAAACCTTACAAAAAGCTATGACGGACACCTTGCGGTAGACGACCTTAGCTTTTCTGTAAAACAGGGTGAGATACTTGGTTTCCTCGGACCAAACGGTGCGGGTAAATCAACTACCATGAACATGATGACAGGTTACCTTTCAATGACAGACGGAACTGTTGTCATAGACGGACACGACATTTTAGAGGAGCCGGAGGAGGCAAAGAAGGCGATAGGGTACCTTCCTGAGATCCCGCCTCTATATAACGACATGACGGTAAACGAATATCTTAAGTTTGCCGCAGAGCTTAAAGGGGTTAAAAAGAGCGATATCCCTGAGCAGCTCAACAAAGTAAGAAACTTAACCAAGCTTACCGAGATGCAGGAAAGACTTATAAAGCATCTTTCAAAGGGTTACAAGCAAAGAGTCGGTCTTGCACAGGCGCTCCTTGGAAGCCCTAAGGTACTTATCCTTGATGAGCCTACGGTAGGTCTTGATCCTGGCCAGATAATTGAGATGAGAGAGCTTATAAAGAACCTTGCCACAGAGCATGCAGTTATCTTAAGTTCCCACATTCTTTCAGAGGTCAGCGCGGTTTGTGACCACGTTATGATAATAAACAAAGGAAAACTTGTAGTAGCAGATTCTCCTGAGAACCTTTCAAAGCACCTTGAGAGACAGGGCGAGGTTTCTCTCGGAGTCAAGGGCGAAAAGAGCAGGATCCTTTCAACTCTTAATGCAGTCATTGGCGTTA
The DNA here is from genome assembly GCA_016284355.1 of Lachnospiraceae bacterium. Taxonomy (GTDB): domain Bacteria; phylum Bacillota; class Clostridia; order Lachnospirales; family Lachnospiraceae; genus JAEEOQ01. Next base: position 33,674 of record JAEEOQ010000052.1, on the reverse strand, counting down.
ACAGGGTAGAGTTTGAAAAAGAATCCGAAGGTATCGTATACGTAACGGTTTATACCGGCAAAGAAGACCTTAGAGAATCCATCTTTTACGCGCTTGCTACAGCAGGCCTTCCTATCTTTGAGATGAGAGTTGTAAGCAAATCTCTTGAAGACATCTTCGTTACTCTTACAGGCGATGATGCAAAGGAAGCTGAAAAGCTTATGGCAGAAAATGCTGATAACGAAGAGACAAAAGAAGGCAGCGAAGATGCAGCAGACAAGGAGGAAGAATAATGTTAGCCATATATAAGAAAGAAATGAAAACATATTTTAACTCCATGATAGGTTATGTGTACTTAGCGCTTGCAGTTGCGGTACTTAGCCTTCAGACATATATGAACAACCTGCTTTCAGGTTCTTCATCCATCGCAAATACACTTTCAGGGTTCTTCCCTATGATAGCCCTTGCAGTATTTGTCCCATTCCTTACCATGCGTATCATGAGTGAGGAAAAGAAGCAAAGAACAGATCAGCTTTTACTTACAAGCCCTGTTTCCGTAGAAAAGATAGTAATTGGCAAGTTCTTATCTCTTGCGACTATTTTTGCAATGGAGATGATAGTGGTTGCACTTCTTCCTGTGATAATTTCAAGTTACGGAAAGGTCAACTTCGTATCAAGTTATACTGCAATAGCAGGGTATTTCCTTATGGGACTTGCATTTTTAAGCCTTGGTTTTTTCATTTCCACATGTTCGGAAAATCAGATAATCGCTGTAATTGTTTCTTTCGTAAGTTTTGTGATACTTGTTTATCTTACAAGCTTTGCGGCACTTATCGGATCAAGCAACAGAGCGGCATTTATCGTTGCAATGGTTATTGCCGTAGTAGTTTGCGGTCTGCTTTATTACATGCTTAACAACATGGTGATCCCTATAGCTGTATTTGTTGTGGCTGCAGGAATCCTTGCATTCTTGTTCTACAAGAAGGAAAGCGTATATGACGGTTTCGTGCTTAAGCTCTTTTCCGCATTAAGCCCTATGAGCCGATTTGATACCTTTATTTCAGGAACTCTTGACCTTGATGCTGTAGTATATTTTATTAGCTTCATATTTGTCTTCTTATTCCTCAGCGTCCAGACGGTTAAGAAGAGAAGATGGCAGTAAGCATTAACTAAGCGAAAGGAAAGAACGAAAATGAAAAAAGGAAACGGTTCATCATTTTCCGGCAGGAGATTTAAGAACGGTGCCTACACATCGGTCATTACAGTAATAGTTCTTGTGATCGTGGTAGTATTAAACGTACTTGCCGGTAAATTCAATATAAAACACGACATTACCACATCAGGTCTTTATACACTTACAGAGGAGACAGAAGCCGTTCTTAACGGCCTTACGGATGATATTAATATTTACTATCTTGCTACAGAAGGTGCGCAGGATGAGACCATTTATAAAATGGTAAACTGCTTTGCAGACGGTAGTTCAAAGATCAAGGTATTAATGAGAGACCCTAATCTTTATCCAAACTTTATTTACAACTACGTAGAAAAAGGAACTTCGGTGTACTCTGACAGCGTTATAGTAGAAAATGCCACAACAGGCAAGGCCAAGCTGGTTTCTTCAAGAGACTTCAGAGAATACCAGACAGATTATCAGAATCAGACTTCAACTCTTACAGGCTATGATGTAGAGGGAAAGATCGATTCAGCAATACAGTATGTTACTTCTACCGAGGCGCCTAAGGTTTACTTTACCACAGGTCACGGAGAAGTGGTTCCTCAGACCGGCAGCTCTGCTCTTAAGCTTATCGACAAGCTTAATATCGGTGCCGGAAGCGTCAGTCTTATAGAGAAGAATGAGATCCCTGAAGATTGCAGCGCCCTTGTGGTTGCAGGTCCTCAGAGCGATTTTACAAAAGATGAGACGCAGCTTATCAAAGATTACCTTAAAAACGGCGGAAAAGCCATTATCTACTACGACTATTCACAGAACGAACTTCCTAATGTAAAGTCTGTTCTTGCTGAATACGGCGTAAATCCTGTAGAGGGAATTGTTCTTGAACAGGATGCAGACCACATGTATCAGAATGTGCCTTTATATGTATGTCCTGATGTTTTAAGCACAGACGTTACAACTTCTTCAGTTAATAAATACGTAGTGGCTGTTCAGACTATCGGACTTGATATTACTTCAGAGATAAGAGGAAGCGTAAAGAGAACTGCTCTTATGAATACATCTGATAAGGCATTCTCTAAGATCGACGTTACTACAGGAAGCTACGGAATGTCTGATGGTGACATTGCAGGACCTTTCAGCCTCGGAGTGCTTGCCGAAGAAAATTATAACGATGTAAAAACAAAGCTTATCGTATTTGGCGGATCAAACCTTATCATGGAAGATGTTATGGCATTTTCAGCCTACGGTAACTCAGCACTTTTTACAGATGCACTTAATTATGTGGTAGACAGAAAAGATCCGGTTATCTCTATCCCTGTTAAATCTGTAGTAGAAGAAAACCTTGTGGTACCGGGCAGAGACAGACTTGTACTTGGCATCCTTTTCATACTTGCAATACCTGTTGTTACAATTGCTGCAGGTGTATTTGTGGTAATTAAGAGGAGAAGAAGATAATGAAAAAGAAAACAAAGAACCTTCTTTTTCTTCTTGCAGCCCTTGTTGTAGTGGTGGGAGCCCTTGCTCTTACCACTCTTCTTGGGGGAGATAAAAAGGAGGAAGCTCCTGCTTTTGTAAAGCAGAGCGTAAAACTTAATGAGATCGAAGCAGAAAATGTAGTAAGTCTTTCTTTTGACGGACCTAACCTTTCTCTTGATATCATTAAAGAAGATGATGTCTGGAAGCGAACAGACGATAAAGATTTTCCGCTTAATCAGGACTATGTTGACAGTATGGTAAAAGCAGTTGCAGGGCTTACCGCCGTCAAGAAAGTAACTGATGAACCTGCAGATATAGCAGAGTTTGGACTTGCAGACCCATTAAACAGAGTAAAGATAACAGACAGTACCGGCGCAAGTTTTGAAGTGCTTGTGGGAGAGCGCGGACCACAAGGAGACGGCTGCTTTATCAAAACTGCTGACAGCAACACGATCTATCTTGGTAACATGGCTCTTCAGACCCAGTATCAGTATACAGAGACACAGATGATCGCAAAGCTTTCAACTCCGACGATAGAGCCTGCCCAGATCACCCGTATCCTTCTTGAAAAGCCTGAAGGAAATTTTGAACTTTCACTTGAATATGGCAATGAGCTTGACAGTACCGGTTATTGCCCATGGCTTATCAGACAGGGCTTTGAAACAGTGCTTCCCGGCAACTCCGATGCGGTACAGGCACAGGTTGATAATTATGCCACGTTTCCTCTTGGGGATGCTCTTGAGTACGACTGCAAAGACCTTAGCAAATACGGTCTTGATCCGGAACATGCCACAAAGCTTACCCTTACATATTACGATATGGTAGACGGTGATGAGACAGATGAGATCGGTAATCCTATAAAGGTTCCTGAGTATCATACCTTTGCCATTAACTTTGGCGCTCTTAACGATACCGGTTTTTACAACTATGTAAACCTTGACGGAACTTCCGCAGTATACTATATGAAGGCGGAAACCGTTACCAAAATGACAGAGCTTACTCCTTATGATTATGTTTCAAAACTTCCGGGTCTTGTAAATATACAGCAGGTAGATAACGTTACCATAGAGTATCAGGGCAAAACCCATGTTATGAAGCTTATCAGAACAGAGACTGAAAAAGAAAACGACAAGGGAGAAAAAGAAACCGAAGAGGAGACCAAATACTACTTTGACAACAAAGAAGTAACAAAAGATAAATTTAATGAGGTCTATACACCTATCATCGGAGTTAAATCCGATGGCCTTGTTGATCCTGAAAATGTAAAAGAAAACGAAGAGCCTGTTATAAAGATCACTTACGACAGAAGCTCTGAAGGTCTTGACCGAGTTGTTTCGGAGATTTATAATTATAATGATAACTTCGGAAGAATTAGCGTGAACGGCCTTTCGTATTTCAGGATAAATGTGAGAGATATTGAAAATCTTATAAATATCTTCGAATCGTCGTTTAACTAAATAAAAAAGTTTATTCTTTTGGAGGCACCTTACCGGGATGCCTCCTTTTATTTCAGGAGGACCACTATGATCGGTGTTTTTAACTATGAAGAGCGTGAAGCATTTGTGCTTAGCACAGGTAAGACCACATACGCTTTTGGAGTAAGCCCTGAAGGCTTGCTTACGCATTTTTACTACGGAGCAAGACTTGAAGTGCCGGAGGGGGAGTATCTTCCTTTCTTTTTTGCTTCTCTTACAGAAAAAGCAGCTAACGGAAAAGGTACTACAGTAAGCTACAAAAAGGATTCTGAGTTTGTGGCTGAGGATGCCCTTTTTGAGGTTTCAGGCACAGGTAAGGGCGATTTTAGAGAGCCGATGATCGCCTTAGAGTACGCAGATGGCAGCAGGACCAATGATTTTATTTATAAGAGCCATGAGATTCTTGATACAAAATCTGAGATAAGCGGACTTCCAAGCGCCCTTCCTTCAGGTGGTAAAGAGCTTAAGATAACTCTTTGCGAAAGAGAAAAGGCAGCAGAACTTGATATTTATTTTAATGTATATGAAGACTGCGATGTAATAACAAGACGCTGCGTTCTTAAGAATACAGGAAACGATGATATAAGGATAATAAGACTCCTTTCAAACCAGGTGGATTTTGACAGTGCAGACTTTGATCTTACTTCCTTTGGCGGAAACTGGGGAAGGGAGATGGGAAAGAAAGTTACGCCTGTAAGACAGGGAACCGTGTGTATAGCAAGCAGATGCGGCGTTTCTTCAAACAGGGCAAATCCTTTTGTTATGCTTAGCAAAGAAGGGGCAACTGAAAAATCAGGTGATGTATTTGGTTTTAACCTTGTATACTCAGGCGACCACTATGAATCTGCCTCTGTAAGCGGTTTTAACAAGACGAGATTCCTTCAGGGTATCAATCCTGAGAGCTTTGAAAAGAAGATCAAGGGCGGCGAAAGCTTTGAGGCTCCCGAAAGTGTTATGAGCTACTCAGCCGAAGGCTTTTCGGGTCTTTCAAAGAGCATGCATGCATTTGTAAGAAAATATATCGTAAGAGGAAAGTACAAGGACGAGCCAAGACCTATTCTTCTTAACTCCTGGGAAGCGGCTTACTTTAATATCAATGAAGCTTCGCTTCTTCGCCTTGCAAAGAAGGCAGCGGATGCGGGAGTTGAGCTTTTTGTTATGGATGACGGCTGGTTTAAGGGAAGAAATGATGACAAGACTTCTCTTGGCGACTGGACTGTTGATACCAAGAAGCTCCCCGGCGGCGTAGCAAGACTTGCAGAAAAGGTTAATGACCTTGGTCTTAAGTTTGGTATCTGGGTTGAGCCTGAGATGATAAGTGAAGACTCAGATCTTTACCGTGCTCACCCTGAGTATGCTATGACTGTTCCGGGAAGAGAGAATTCTCCTGGGCGAAATCAGATGCTCCTTGACCTTGCAAACCCTGAGGTTTGTGAGTACGTAAAAAATGCAATGCGTGATGTCTTTGGGACTCCGGGGGTATCTTACGTAAAATGGGATATGAACAGAATGTTTGCAGACATTTACTGCAAGGCTCTTCCTGCAGATGAGCAGGGCGATGTGCTTCACAGATATTACCTTGGTCTTTATGATATCTTAAAGACGCTTATGAGCGAGTTCCCTGATATTTTATTTGAAGGATGCGCATCAGGCGGCAACAGATTTGACCTTGGTATGCTTTGCTATTTTACCCAGATCTGGGGAAGTGATGATACGGATGCCATAGAAAGGACCAAGATACAAAAGGGATACTCTTACGGATATCCTATGAGCACAGTTACGGCGCACGTATCTGCCTGTCCTAACCATCAGACTCTTCGTAATACGCCTTTTGAGACAAGATTTAATATTGCCGCCTTTGGCGTACTTGGATACGAGCTTAACCTTTGTGAGGTAAGCAATGAGGAGTTTGAGGAAGTTAAAAAGCAGATAGAGATCTATAAAAAGTGGCGCGAAGTATTTTTTAAAGGCGAATTTTACAGAGTTAACGACAAAGAGTGGATGGTGGTTTCGCCTGACAAGACAAAGGCCGTAGCCATGATATGGAATGAGCTTTGCGAGCCGAATACCTTCTATCTTAGACTCCAGCTTGCAGGTCTTGACCCTGACAAATACTATCATGTATATAATGAGAGGATGAAACACAACATCAAGCTCTTTGGTGACCTTGTAAATCAGGTTGCTCCGATACATGTAAAGAAGGATTCTCTTCTCCACAACACTATCGCTAAATTTGTCAAGATGGACGGAGAAGTGGAAGATTATATCCTTTCCGGCCGTAATCTTATGGCTGCCGGCATAAAGCTTTCACAAGGCTTTGGCGGAACGGGCTATAACGATAAGACAAGACTTTTCCAGGATTTTGCATCAAGGATGTACTTTATTGAAGCGGTAGACCCTGCTTCCTTACAATAAAAAAGAGAGGACATTATAATGGAAAATTACAAAAAGAACCTGATCTTCTACCCAATGGGAACCATCGGAAGAGACATGATCTACGCACTGTTTACAAACTTTACCATGACGTTCATTCTCTTTACGAGAAATCTTACGGCGGCTCAGCTTGCGGCTATTACAGCCATTATGGTGGCGGCAAGAGTTTTTGATGCGCTTAACGATCCTATCATGGGCAACATTATCGAAAGAACCCGTACAAAGTTCGGAAAATTCAAGCCATGGCTGTTTATAGGCATAATCTCCACATCCTTTGTGGTTTATGTGCTTTATAACTCCAAGCTTGACGGCTGGAATTTTATCATACTATTTGGTATAGTTTATTTCCTTTACAGCATTACCTACACCATGCACGACATTTCCTACTGGGGCATGGTTCCGGCTCTTTCAAAAGACGGAAATGAGCGAAATACTCTTACATCAAGAGCTACGCTTTTTGCAGGCATCGGCGGTACCTTAGCCGGCATCATGATCCCGCTTCTTACCGCAGGAGACCATGCAATCGGCGGAAATGCAAGAACGGCATACGGAATGGTGGCACTTATCATCTGCCTTTTAAGCCCGTTCTTTGCAGCATTTACCCTTGCATTCGTTAAAGAAAACAGAGACGATATGCAAAAAGAAGCTCCAAAGGTAAGCCTTAAGAAGATCGTAACCACCATCGGCGGCAACGATCAGCTTGTATGGATCGCTATTATCTTCCTTATCCAGGAGATAGGAAACGGTATCGTACTTGGCGGTATCGGAACCAACTACGTTTACTTTGAATTCGGATATGAAGGCGGCCTTTATTCACTGTTTACCACAGTGGGCATGGCTGCAACAGCAGTACTTATGGTTTTTTATCCTATGCTTTCAAGAAAGTTTAAAAGACAGACTCTTGTTAAAGATATGGGAATCATCGCAACCATCGGCTACGTTATTATGCTTGCAGTAGGTCTTTTGATGCCTACAAGCATGGTTAAATTCTATATCCTTACTGCAGGATTTATGCTTGCAAACCTTGGCCAGTACGGACTTTACCTTGTTATGATGATCTCTATCATCAATACGGTTGAGTACAACGAACTTAAGCACGGCACCAGAGATGAGGCCATCATCACATCAATGCGTCCTTTCCTTACCAAGCTTTCAAGTTCTGTTACAGTCATTATAACTACTGTAACTTATCTTATCTGCAATGTTACCCTTCTTTCAAATCAGATCTCAGATTACGAGAGAAAAGCAGAGCAGGGGCTTATCAATGCTACAGATAAGAGCAGCCTTATTGCTGACGTGATCAAGTCTGCGGGAAGCCTTCAGACAAAAGGCCTTTTACTTGCCATGACAGTTTTGCCTTGTGCATTTATGCTTGTTTCGGTTATTTTATACCGCAAGTTTTACAAGATTGACGAAGACTACTATGATGATATCTGCAAACAGCTTGAAGCTAAGAAAAACTAAATTGCAGATTGCTTATTGACTTTTATAAGGAGACGGAATGAAGATAAAAGACATACCGGTTTTGTCCGGACTTGATGCATTTGGAAAGAGAGTCGGTAAAGATGCGGTGGCAGCCTATGCAGGCGAAACAGCACTCTTTATAATCATTTCCTTCTTTCCATTTGTTATGTTCCTTTTATCCTTATTCCGTTTCCTTCCTTTTTTCTCGGAAGAAGACCTTGTAAGGCTTATAAACCTTAACCTTCCCGAGGTTATAGCAGAGCCTGTGCTTACCATACTTGACGAGATATATGCCACAAGCAGCACATTTATGTCGGTTTCTGTTATTTCGCTTGTATGGGCTGCCTCAAGAGGTATGCTTTCAATAATACGAGGGCTTAATTCCGTATATCAGATACCTGAGACAAGAAATTACCTTTTGGTAAGGCTTCTTTCTGTTTTTTATATGCTGATATTTACGGCAATAATACTTCTTACCCTCGGTCTTTCCGTATTTGGTACCACCATAAGGGCAGCTGTAAGGGAATATATACCTGATGCCGACAGATATTTTGCGTGGTTAAAGATAATAGACTTCAGGGTGATACTTACAGTGTCGGTACTGTTTGTGTTTTTCCTTCTTTTCTTTAAATTTGTGCCAAACAGAAAGACAAAGCTTATTTACGAGGTGCCTGGAGCGCTTATTACATCTGTTGGCTGGACGGCATTTTCACATATTTATTCCTTCTATATAAGGAACCTTTCAAATTACACCTATATGTACGGCTCCCTTGCCGCCATAGTTTTTCTGGTTCTCTGGCTGTATTTCTGCTTTTATATTATGTTTATAGGAGCGGAAGTCAGCAGCCTTATAAGGGAATATTACCCGGATTACTACCGGCTTTTTAAAAAATAGAGTATAGACGAGAAAAAGAGAGAAAAAAAGAGTATACGAGAGAAAAGAGCAACAATTCGGCGAATTGACAAAACCCCGAATAGTTGCTTTTTTTAGCGGAATATCATACTATATAAACATCGTTTAGCACTCAAGTGAAAAGAGTGCTAACAAACTATAAGGAGGATGATCATAATGAAGTTAGTTCCATTAGGAGACAGAGTAGTATTAAAGCAGATCGCTGCTGAAGAAACAACAAAGTCAGGTATCGTATTACCGGGACAGGCTCAGGAAAAGCCACAGCAGGCTGAAGTAGTAGCTGTTGGACCGGGCGGAGTTATAGACGGAAAAGAAGTTGCAATGCAGGTTAAGGCAGGAGATAAGGTTATTTATTCTAAGTATGCCGGAACAGATGTAAAGCTTGACGGCGAGGAATACATTATCGTAAAGCAGGGCGACATTCTTGCAGTAGTAGAGTAGAGGAAAGGAAGTAATTAAAATGGCTAAAGAGATCAAATACGGCGCAGAAGCCAGAAAAGCCCTTGAGGCAGGCGTAGATAAACTCGCCGATACAGTAAGTGTTACACTTGGACCAAAAGGACGTAACGTAGTGCTTGATAAGGCATACGGCGCTCCTCTTATTACAAACGATGGTGTTACCATTGCAAAAGAAGTAGAGCTTGAAGATGCATTCGAGAACATGGGTGCTCAGCTCGTTAAAGAAGTAGCTACAAAGACAAACGACGTAGCAGGTGATGGTACAACCACAGCTACAGTACTTGCACAGGCTATGATCAATGAAGGTATGAAGAACCTTGCAGCAGGTGCAAATCCTATTATCCTTCGTAAGGGTATGAAGAAGGCTACAGATTGTGCTGTAGAGGCAATCGCAAAGATGAGCTCAAAAGTAAACGGAAAAGAGCACATCGCAAGAGTAGCAGCTATCTCAGCAGGTAACGATGAAGTAGGTCAGCTTGTTGCAGACGCTATGGAAAAAGTTACAGGCGACGGCGTTATCACTATCGAAGAGAGCAAGACAATGCAGACCGAGCTTGACCTTGTTGAAGGTATGCAGTTCGATCGCGGATATGTTTCAGCATATATGGCTACAGATATGGATAAGATGGAAGCAGTACTTGACGATCCTTACATCCTTATCACAGACAAGAAGATCAGCAATATCCAGGAGATCCTTCCACTTCTTGAGCAGATCGTTCAGAGCGGATCAAGACTTCTTATCGTTGCTGAAGATGTTGAGGGTGAGGCTCTTACAACACTTGTTATCAACAAACTTCGTGGTACATTCAATGTAGTAGCTGTTAAGGCACCGGGATACGGCGACAGAAGAAAGGCTATGCTTCAGGATATCGCTATCCTTACAGGCGGTACAGTTATTTCAGATGAGCTTGGTCTTGAACTTAAAGATACTACACTTGAGCAGCTTGGACGTGCTAAGTCAGTTAAGGTACAGAAAGAAAACACTGTTATCGTAGACGGCGAAGGCAACAAAGAAGAGATCGCAGCACGTATCAGCCAGATCAAGGCTCAGATCGAAGAGACAACATCTGATTTTGACAGAGAGAAACTTCAGGAAAGACTTGCAAAACTTGCAGGCGGCGTAGCAGTGATCAGAGTCGGTGCAGCTACAGAGACCGAGATGAAAGAGAACAAGCTTCGTATGGAAGATGCTCTTGCAGCTACAAAGGCAGCAGTAGAAGAAGGAATCATCGCAGGCGGCGGAAGCGCTTACATTCACGCAAGCAAGGAAGTTGCAAAACTTGCAGATACACTTGAAGGCGATGAGAAGACAGGTGCAAAGATCATTCTTAAAGCACTTGAGGCACCTCTTTTCAAAATCGCTACAAACGCAGGTCTTGAAGGCGCAGTTATCGTAAATAAAGTACGTGAGATGAATCCGGGCTTTGGATTTGATGCTCTTAAAGAAGAGTATGTAGATATGGTAAAAGACGGTATCCTTGATCCTGTAAAGGTAACAAGAAGTGCACTTCAGAACGCAACAAGCGTAGCAAGCACACTCCTTACCACAGAATCATGCGTGGCAACCATCAAAGAAGACACCCCGGCAGCTGCTGCTCCAGGAGCTGGTATGGGTGGGATGTACTAAACAGCCGAGAAATGACAAAGAAAAGGTCGCGTGAGTTTACTCACAGCGACCTTTATTTTGTTATTCGAGGCGAAATGTATGAACAAAAAAGCTACGCGAAGCGGAGCGATTTGTGAATACATTTCGAGCCATGCGAGAGTGCGAAGCACGAAGCAGGGCGTACGGCTGTTTAAAAGCCGAGAGCAAAATCGGTGTGCGAAGGCGCGTAGCAATCAGTAAGGCTTTTTAGTTACGTAGTGCTACGCAATAAATCTAATATATCGTACACTCTACTGCTTCTGCATTTGCAAGGTCTACGCTCTCATAATCGTTTCCCTTTACCAAAACAGCTTTAATATCAAACTGTCTTAAGAAATCCTTTGCTTCTTTAATGACTCTGCCATAGTCCTTGGTATTGATGTTGTTTTTGGCTACATATCCGATCTTGCCCCATCCGTTATCAGGAGCTGAATTAGAAACATAGTAAAGATCACATATTGTTGTTACCAAATAATAATCCTTGCCGTTAAAAGAAGCTTCCCCTACCTTTGCAAGCCCATCATACTGGATAACATTATTAAAGATAGGATAGCCATAGCCGTCTGAACTTTTTGCCTTTTTTACGTAGTTTGTAAAATCCTTATCATTCTTCAGATCAGAATAAACATCCATCCAAAGATCGGGAACAAATCTAAGCACGAATTTAACGTCATCTGTCTGAAGCTTTTCAACTTCTTTAACTATAGGCGCAGCCGTCTTCTTTACAGCCTTGCTTTTCATAACACCATGCCCGGTTATGTCTATTTCTTCTGCTGCCTCAGGCTTATTGCCGTCAAATACTGACTTTTCTATAAGATATAACCTGTTTTCGTTACATATTTTTCCGCATATACCCTCGATAGATTTGTTTCTGTAAGAGGCGTCCACCGGTCCGCTTGTTCTATCATCTACTGCAATATAGGATGAATACTCAGTCTGAGTGCGCCATCTAATATCATCGCCAGCGTTTGACACAACGTTTGAAAACGCTGTTTCGTAAAGGCCGTAATTAGCGTCCTCACTCATGGACGGAATGTAGAAGTTAAGGCCGTTCTCTGCGCCTTTTTCATTAATTCTTTTCTTTACCTTAACTGTGACACAGGATTTTTTGTTGTATTTTGCTTCAACAGTCATATCTTCATAGCTAAAACTTCTAAACCATACTTCAACCTTTGTACCGGCTTTGGCCTTCTTCTCAAATACTCCGTAGCGGCCATATCCAATAAAATCACCCGGGACTTGCTCTACGTGAAAACTGCTGGTTACTGTGTTTAACAAATACCACTTTCCAAATTTTCCCTTAGAATCTGCCACTCTGTAATAAATGTTTACATTATACGGGAACCAGTCTCCTTTAAGAACTACTCTTTCAGGATCTGCCGTAACTGTAAGATTACACTCTTTTGCAATACTCTTGTAGCTTGCAGGGGTTACCTTTGCTGCCGCAGATACGCTTGCAGGCATAAATCCCGCTAAGATTGAAAGTGCAAGAAGGGCTGCGAGCACCTTCTTTAAATACTGTTTTGCTATCCTCATAGTAAAACTCCTCCGTTTTTTTATTTCGGCTGCTTAAGACCGTATAAAATGCCGCTTCAGGCTTTATTTTATACTTGTACTTTAGCATTGTAAAGCATATAATTACTGTTGATACAAAAAACTTAATGATTTACTCAGTAAAGGAGACAGAAAATGAAAAAAAGTATCAAAATTGTATCTTTATTTCTGGCAATGATAATTGCTCTTACTTCAGTATCCATTCCAGCATCTGCAAAAGCAGCTGATGTGATAGAAGGTTTTCACGGCGGCAGCGGAACGAAGGACGATCCGTACCAGATAGCAACGGCAGATGAATTTGAAATCTTAAGAGGGCACCTGATCAAAGATGACGGTTACGATCATACGGCTTTTTTTGAAACTTATTTTGAGTTGACCGATGATATAGTATATGATGCCGCTAAGCCCCTTTCCACTCCGGCTCTCGGCCTTACAAAATGCAGGATTGACGGAAAAGGCCACACGGTAAGCGGCATTACATCTTCAGGCAACCCTTTATTTGCCCTGGTAAATGAGACTGAATTTACTGATATCGTGTTTAAAAACTGTGATCTTAAAAATACACCCCTTATCGCAAAAGACGTTTTTGATTGCAAATTATCAAACATTACTTTTAGCGACAGCAAGGTATCATTTAATTACAAAAACAAAACCGACTACACTGACGGATCGAATTTTGGCGGTATAAAACACTACGGAGCCCTTGTAAACTGGGTTTATGATTCAATCGCAGAAAATATTACCGTAGATATTCAGATGGCTTATAAAGGTAAAGGTACCTTTGGAATGCTTTTTGGAAACTTCAGAGGAAATGCGGAGAATATTACCACATCAGGTAAATTAAAAGCTGATCTTAGCTATGATAAAAATGACCCAAATGTCGACTTAGTCGGTGGCATGTTTGGAAATATCGAGGGAAGCGTACGGGATTCTGTTAATAACGCAGATATTACCGTTTCATTTCCAAACAAAAAAGTGGGCGGCTTTATAGGTGGCATTTCAGGAGGCGGCAGCTATCCTTTAGATGGCCCTAAGACCGGATGGAGATATTATAACTGCAAAAACAAAGGTGATATCACAGTAACAAACAAAAGAAAAAATGAAGAAAGATCATACATAGAGGTTGCGGGAATTTCAGCAGGTTATACCGAGGGAGATATTGAGAACTGCTCTAACTCAGGAAGCATTTCCAGCTCTTTTTCCACAGGGACTGCCGGAATAGCCAATACGCTTGACGGAACCATCAAAAACTGTAAAAACACAGGCAAGATTTCAGGCGCAGATACCAAAAATGTTGCAGGGATCATCAATGTAGCTCTTAAGAATGTATCGGGCTGTAAGAATTCAGGCAAGATAAACAACTCTAAAAGCATGATTCACTATGACGGCGAAACAGAGGCTGCAGGTATTTTGAACAGTACTGAACTTGAACATGGTAACGTAACCGTCAGCAACTGTAAAAATACAGGTAAGATCACTGCTTCAAACAAAACCACACAAAAGAACGATGCTGCAGGTATCATTAATTTCCTTGCTCAGACGGATAAATACTATACCACAGTTAAAAAATGTCAGAATTCGGGAACCATCACTGCTGAAGGCTGGTCTGTGGGCATAGCTGATCTGTCAGGAAACTGGGAAGTAAAGGGCATCAAAAATGTTATAAAGTCTTGTACCAACACAGGAACCATCAACATTAAGAAAGACAGAAACGGAGACAAAATGGCCGGAATTCTTGGATACTCAATGAATACCACCATTAAGGATTGCAAGAATAAGGGAAAGATAATAATAAAGTAAAAAACCAAGTGCCGGAGAATCCTTCCGGCACTTTCTTCATGTTTTATCCTTTTTTAATTGAATTTTCCTCAGCTTTCGTGTAGAATTAACTTTGCAGATTTAAAAAGATTGGAGATCATAAGAATGAACGACACATATGTAGAGTACGGAGTTAAACAGAAAGGTACGGCAAAGACCTTCCTTTGCAAAGCGGCGTTTATTGTTGCTATTATAGTTGGGCTTTATATCAGCACATTAAGCCAGTTTTTATACGTGGTGCCTGTTGTTGCGGTTATGCTTGCCATATATTTTATTCCTAAGTTTAATTACGAGTATGAATATATATATGTAGACGGCGAGTTTAATTTCGACCGTATTATGGGCGGCGCAAAGCGTAAGACTATCCTTAAGATCGATCTTGAAAATGTGGAGATGATCGCTCCTTCAGATTCTGAAGAGATCGTGGCTTATAACCATAAGGAAGGCATGAAAGATTACAACTTTTCTTCGCTTATGCCGGATGCAAAGACCTATACACTTATCGGAAGCGTAGAAGGCAATTACCTTCGCGTGGTATTTGAGCCAAATGAGAAAATGATCGAAGCAGCAAGAGCAAAGAGCAGAAGCAAGGTAAGAGCTTAATTAATTTTTCTAATAAGAATTATAACCGAATCCGTGAAATGCTTTAAACAGCGCGGATTCGGTATTTTTTATCTTATAAACATAAGAAAATATTATGCTCCACATAAGGATATATTATGGATTTGCTGTTGACATGACGATGAACAGAGACTATACTGATTCCAACAAAAAGAAAAATAAATTATGTGGGAGGTTCTAAAAATGGGCAAAATAGTTGCTGATGGTATTACATTTGATGACGTATTACTTATTCCTCAGTTTTCCGAAGTTATACCTAACCAGGTAGACCTTGGTACAAATCTTACAAAAAATCTCAGACTCAACATTCCTATGATGAGTGCAGGTATGGATACAGTTACAGAGCACCGTATGGCTATCGCTATGGCAAGACAGGGCGGTATCGGTGTTATACATAAAAATATGACTATAGCAGAACAGGCAGAAGAGGTAGATAAAGTTAAACGTTCTGAAAATGGTGTCATCACAGACCCGTTTTATCTTTCACCTGATCATACACTTGAAGATGCAAACAACCTTATGGCAAAGTTCCGTATCTCAGGTGTTCCTATTACCGAAGGCAAGAAGCTTGTAGGTATCATTACAAACAGAGATCTCAAGTTTGAAACAGATTTTACAAAGAAAATACGTGAGTCTATGACAAGTGAAGGCCTTGTTACAGCACCTGAAGGTATCACTCTTGACGAGGCAAAGAAAATCCTTGCCGCAGCAAGAAAGGAAAAGCTTCCTATCGTAGATAAGAAGGGCAACCTTAAAGGTCTTATTACCATAAAAGATATTGAAAAACAGATCAAGTACCCTAACTCTGCAAAAGACGCTATGGGCAGACTTGTATGTGCTGCAGGTGTTGGCGTTACTGCAAATATCCTTGAAAGAGTAGACGCTCTTGTTAATGTTAAAGTTGATGCCATCGTTATCGATTCAGCGCACGGCCACTCTGCAAACGTTATCAGATGCGTAAAGATGGTAAAGGATGCTTATCCTGATCTTAACGTTATCGCAGGTAACATCGCTACAGGTGAGGCTGCAAAAGCTCTTATCGAGGCAGGTGCAGACGCTATCAAGGTTGGTATCGGACCGGGTTCTATCTGTACAACACGTATCGTGGCAGGTATCGGTGTACCTCAGGTTACAGCTATTATGGATTGCTATGACGTTGCTAAAAAGTACGGTATCCCTGTTATCGCAGACGGCGGTATCAAGTACTCAGGAGATATGACAAAGGCTCTTGCCGCAGGTGCAGACGTATGTATGATGGGAAGCATCTTTGCAGGATGTGACGAGGCACCGGGCACTTTCGAGCTCTTCCAGGGCAGAAAGTACAAGGTATACAGAGGCATGGGTTCTATCGCAGCCATGGAAAACGGCTCAAAAGACAGATATTTCCAGAGCGATGCAAAGAAGCTTGTTCCTGAAGGCGTTGAAGGCCGCGTAGCATATAAGGGAACAGTTGAAGATACAGTATTCCAGCTTGTAGGCGGAATCAGAAGCGGTATGGGATACTGCGGAGCAAAAGATATCAAGACTCTTCAGGAGACAGGCAAGTTCGTAAAGATCTCAGCAGCCGCACTCCGTGAGAGCCATCCGCATGACATCCATATCACCAAAGAAGCACCAAATTATAGTTCAGAAAACTAAAATCTTAAAGCGGAGTCATCTTAAAAAGATGGCTCCACTTTTAGATTTTAGTTTGTTCGATCGAACGAAGTGAGAGTCGAACTTCCTTGCTTAGGCGTTAGTTTGTTCCCCTTATTATATTTATTAGCAAAAACAATTTAACTTACCTCAAATATTATTGTATATTATCAGTGAGGATTTCTCTATTAAAATTTGGGAGGAAAATATAATGCAGACTGTAGCTCTTGAGAAAGAACTTAGTAGTACCACATACCCGGGCAGAGGTATTGTTATAGGTAAAAGTGAAGACGGAAAATACGCTGTTACAGCTTACTTCATTATGGGAAGAAGCGAAAACAGCAGAAACAGAGTGTTTGTAGAGGACGGCGAAGGCATCAGGACCCAGGCTTTTGATCCAAGCAAGCTTTCGGACCCAAGCCTTATTATCTACGCCCCTGTACGTGTACTTGGCAACAAGACCATCGTTACAAACGGAGACCAGACAGATACCATTTACGAGCTTATGGATAAGCAGCAGACTTTCGAGCAGTCTCTTCGTACCCGCGAGTTTGAGCCTGATGCTCCAAACTATACACCTCGTATCTCAGGTATTATGCATATTGAAAACGGCAAATACAATTTTGCCATGTCTATACTTAAGAGCGACAACGGCAGAGAAGATGCCTGCGACAGATTTACATTTGCATATTCAAACCCTGCAGCGGGCGAGGGAAGATTTATCCATACATACATGGGTGACGGCAATCCGCTTCCTTCCTTTGAGGGCGAGCCTACACGTGTTGATATCAAGGGTAATATCGACGAATTTACAAACCTTGTATGGAACAACCTTAACGAAGACAACAAGGTATCACTTTTTGTAAGATATATTGACATTGCTACAGGCAAATATGAGTCAAGAATAGTTAATAAAAACAAATAAATTAAAGGGGTTAAGAGATGAAAGAATTAGAGTTAAAATACGGATGTAATCCTAATCAGAAGCCTTCCCGTATCTATATGGAAGAAGGCGAGCTTCCTATAAAGGTTTTAAACGGCAGACCGGGATATATCAATTTCCTTGACGCTTTTAACGGCTGGCAGCTTGTAAGCG
Source organism: Lachnospiraceae bacterium (assembly GCA_016284355.1). GTDB lineage: Bacteria > Bacillota > Clostridia > Lachnospirales > Lachnospiraceae > JAEEOQ01. The sequence goes on along the minus strand of JAEEOQ010000052.1, from coordinate 15,932 downwards.
AGCTTAAAAAAGCCACAGGCCTTCCGGCAGCCACTTCATTTAAGCACGTATCACCTGCAGGTGCTGCAGTCGGTCTTCCTTTAAATGAGGTAGAGCGCAAGATAAACTGGGTTGATGACTGCGACTTTGAGCTTAGTCCCCTTGCGTGTGCTTATGCCAGAGCAAGAGGTGCTGACCGTATGTCATCCTTCGGAGATTTTATCTCACTTTCAGATGTATGTGACGTTCCTACAGCAAAGCTTATCAAAAGAGAAGTAAGCGACGGTGTTATAGCTCCGGGTTATGAGCCTGAGGCTCTTGAGATCTTAAAGAGCAAGAAAAAGGGCGGCTACAACGTTATTGAGATCGATCCTTCTTATAAGCCTGCTCCTATCGAGAGAAAAGAGGTATTTGGTATTACCTTCGAGCAGGGAAGAAACGAACTTGGTATCGGAGAGCATTTCTTTGACAATATCGTTACTGCAAATAAAGACCTTCCTGAGAGCGCACGTATCGACCTTACCATCGCTATGATCACTCTTAAATATACACAGTCAAACTCAGTATGTTACGCTAAAGGTGGCCAGGCTATCGGTATCGGAGCAGGCCAGCAGAGCCGTATCCATTGTACCAGACTTGCAGGAAGCAAGGCTGACAACTGGTTCCTTCGTCAGAGCCCACAGGTACTTTCTCTTCAGTTTGTACCGGGTCTTGGCAGAGCAGACCGTGACAATGCTATCGACGTATATATGAGCGACGAGTGCATGGACGTTCTTGCGGACGGCGTATGGGAAAAGACCTTTGCTGTTAAGCCTCCTGTATTTACAAGAGAAGAAAAGAGAGCATGGCTTGATAAGATGACAGACGTTGCACTTGGATCTGACGCATTCTTCCCGTTTGGCGACAACATCGAAAGAGCACATAAGAGCGGCGTTAAGTATATCGCAGAGCCGGGTGGAAGTATCAGAGATGACAATGTTATCGAGACATGTAACAAGTACAACATGGTAATGAGCTTTACAGGCCTTAGACTTTTCCACCACTAATATATCATTTGCTTATATCTGCTTTGTTTAATTAATATATTTTAAATTCGACCTGCTTATGTTATAATAGGCAGGTCGATTGCTTTGGGACACATGCCCCAAATATACTAAGGAAAGAGGATTAAAAATGGGAACAGTCGGAATTGCACTTTTACACCAGATCATCATAATGTTTATATTTATGGCAGTGGGCTTTATTATGTTTAAAACAAAGCTTATCTCCATTGAGGGTACAAAGACTCTTGGCAACCTGCTTCTTTATGCCTGCTCTATATGTCTTATCATAAACAGCTACAATATAGAAAGCAGTCCGGAAAAGATAAAAAAAGTACTTATGTCATTTGTTATAGCAGCAGTTGCACTGGCGGTAAGTATGCTTGTATCAGCTCTTGTCTTTGGGAAAAAGTATCCTGTGGAAAATTTTGGTACGGCATTTTCAAATGCGGGATTTATCGGTATCCCTCTTGTATCTTCCGCACTTGGTAAAGAAGCGGTTATCTACTGCACAGCCTTTGTTACACTTCTTAATATACTTCAGTGGACATACGGCGTGGCTGTTATAACGGGAGACCGTAAAGCCATGGCTCCAAAGAAGATAATCACCAGCCCTATCGTTATTGCGTTTATTGTAGGTCTTTTGATCTTTATATTTAACATAAAGCTTCCTGACGACCTTTCAAAGGGAATCAGTTCTATTGGCGCTATGACAAGCCCTATCGCCATGATAATGCTTGGTGCGTATCTTGCACAGACTGATGTTATCTCTGTATTTAAGGGCGGAAGAAACTACCTTGTGGCTCTTGTAAGACTTGTCGTAATTCCTCTTATAACAGTGGGAATTATGTTCCTTATCCCTGCAGAGTATAACGAGGTAAAGCTTGCAACACTTGTATCTGCCGTAGCTCCTGTAGGGGCGAATGTGGCAGTGTTTGCACAAAAACTTGATAAGGACTACAAACTGGCGGTAAGAGAGGTTTGCCTTTCAACCATACTTTGTATCATAAGTATTCCGCTTATCGTTTCTCTTGCGACCTCGATTTTTTAGATTTTTATACGGGAGCCTTTTTTGGCTCCCTGTTTTTTGTAAAGAAAAAAGGAATTTAAGATCGCATCCGTAATAATACAGTTATAGCGAACTTTTCGCATACAACTAAATTTTGGGGGAGGCGGTCAAATGGGAGACCCATGTATCAGACAGCAGGTCGAAAGGCGTGAGCACGAAATCTTAAGCCCTAACGCCAGTTTTGCCGATTGCAGCAAGGGAAGAGAGATCCCTGAAGAGCAATGTGATATCAGAACCATCTTTCAGCGTGACAGAGATCGTATTCTTCACGCAAAGTCTTTCAGAAGACTTAAGGGCAAGACCCAGGTCTTTCTTGATCCCGAAGGTGATCATTACAGAACAAGACTTACCCATACTTTGGAAGTAGCACAAAACGCCAGGACTATTGCAAGAGCCCTTATGCTTAATGAGGACCTTGTAGAGGCCATAGCTTACGGACATGACCTTGGTCATACGCCTTTTGGTCATGCGGGAGAGCGCGCCCTTAATTCGGTATGCCCTACGGGTTTTGAACATAACAAGCAAAGCCTTAGAGTTGTCAAATACCTTGAAAAACACGGCGAAGGCCTTAATCTTTCTTACGAGGTCTGTGACGGTATCGTAAATCACCGAAGCTCCTGTAAGCCTACTACCCTTGAAGGAAAGATAGTCAGACTTTCAGATAAGATCGCTTATGTAAACCATGATATAGACGATGCCATACGTGGCGGCATTATCCATGGCCACGACATACCTAAAGAGATCACAGATGTAATAGGTGATACCCTTACAAAAAGGATCAACACCATGATCCACGGTGTCGTTACTTACTCCGCAGGGAAAAATGAGATAGTCATGAATCCTGAGATCGAGGCGGCTATGCTTAACCTGCGTAAATTTCTTTTTGAAAATGTATATACAAACCCTGCGGCTAAAGCCCAGGAAGTTCAGGCAGAAAGACTTGTTTCTTATCTGTACGAATATTATGTGGATCATATAGACGCTTTGCCTGAGGAATTTATCGATATGATAGAAAAGAAGGGCGAGGCAAAAGAACTTGTGGTATGTGATTATATCGCAGGTATGACCGACAGATTTGCGGTGGGAAAGCTTAAAGAGCTTTTCATCCCGAGTCAGTGGGAGGTTATGTAAAAAACGCGAAGCGTTTTTTGAATCTAAGACGCATCAATAGGGGAAGAGGGACTATGCGTTATCCTGATGAGATAATTGAGGAAGTCAGACAAAAAAATAATATAGTCGACATAGTAGGCTCTTACGTTAAGCTTAAAAAGACGGGTTCAAACTACATGGGGCTTTGCCCCTTCCATAACGAAAAATCCGGTTCCTTTTCCGTAAGCGAGAGCAGGCAGATGTATCACTGCTTTGGCTGCGGAGTAAGCGGAAACGTATTTACCTTCCTTATGGAGTATGAAAACTACACCTTTGTAGAGGCTCTTAAAGTCCTTGCAGAAAAAGCGGGAGTTACCTTGCCTGAGCGTGAAGAAACTGCTGAAGGTAAGCGGCGGGCAGATGAGCGCAACGCCATCCTTGAGATAAATAAGGAAGCAGCAACCTACTATTATTACAACCTTAGAAATGAGGGCGCTAAGGCGGCGCAAAACTACCTTCTTGGAAGAAAGCTTACGCCTGAGACCATCAAATCCTTTGGACTTGGCTTTTCGGGTAAGGGCGGAGGCGAGCTGTACAATTACCTTAAAGGCAAGGGCTATAAAGACGAGATACTTAAAGAATCCGGTCTTTTTACCTTTGACGAGGCAAGAGGAGTTTATGACAAGTTCTGGAACAGAGTAATGTTTCCGATATTTGACGTAAACAACCGTGTAATAGGCTTTGGCGGCAGAGTTATGGGAGACGGAAAACCTAAATACCTTAACTCGCCCGAGACAAAGGTCTTTGATAAGAGCCGTAACCTGTACGGTCTTAATAAAGCAAGGCAGTCAAGAGAAAAGTATATGCTTTGCTGCGAGGGTTATATGGATGTTATATCCATGCACCAGGCGGGCTTTACAAATGCGGTGGCGTCCCTTGGTACTGCTCTTACGGGCCTTCAGGCGGCGCTCTTAAAGCGTTATACTGATACGGTTATCCTTACATACGACTCTGATGAGGCAGGTGTTAAGGCGGCTCTTCGCGCCATACCGATATTCCGCGAGGCCGGCATTACCACAAAGGTACTTAACTTAAAGCCCCACAAAGACCCTGACGAATTCATTAAAAATGAGGGTGTGGAAGCTTTTAAGAAACGTATAGAAGAGGCGGAAAACAGCTTTTACTTTGAGATACGCGTCTTAGAGCAAAACTTTGACCTTAACGATCCTGACGGCCGCACGAAGTTTCATAACGAGATGGCTAAAAAGCTTCTTGTTTTTACAGATGAGATAGAGCGCGGCAATTACATAGAAGCTCTTGCTGCAAAGTATTTTATCTCTGCGGAGGCTCTTACCAAAAAGGTAAACGGGTACGGAGCAGGCTATATTAACCCTGCGGAGCCCGCAAGGTCTTCCGGTAGCGGGCAGGAAAGTAGCACCGGCGGTTATAAAAAGAAAAAGACCGGAGAAGAGGGCATTAAAGAGTCGCAAAGACTGCTTCTTACATGGCTTCTTGATGTACCGGGGCTTTTTGATTCCATAAACGGCATAATAGATGAAAACGATTTTGTTACGCCTCTTTATCACACTGTGGCGACAAGCGTTTTTGAAGAATACAGAAATACAGGTAAGGTTTCCCCTGCCAGGATTATAAGCCTTTTTGAGAGCAAAGAGGAACAGGCGGAAGCGGCGCTGCTTTTTAATACCACACTTTCAGGTGAAAAGCAGAGCAAGGAAGAACTTGAACTTTCCATTACGGAAACAGTTAAAAAAGTTAAGAAAAACAGCCTTGACTACGAGAGCAAAAAAGCATCGGAAGAGGGGAATATGAGCGCTTTTTCCGACATTATCAAAGAACAGGCTAAGATTCAAAACATAAAGATAAGATTAAAACAAACGGAGGACAACTATAATGGATGAGAATGTAGTAAAATTCGGCGAAAAGATGAAGGAGCTTCTTGCTTACGCCAAGGCTAAAAAGAATATGCTTGAACCACAGGAAGTAACCGACTTTTTCGGAGATATGGATCTTGACGCGGGTCAGATAGAGAAGGTGTATGACTTTCTTGACAAGAGCGGAGTTGACGTGATCCGTATGGGTTCGTCTATAGAAGAAGATGACGACCTTTTCCCTCCGCTTGATGATGAGATGGGAGATATCGAGGAGCTTGAAGAGATCGAAGAAATCGACCTTTCAATCCCTGAGGGCGTAAGTATAGACGATCCTGTCAGAATGTACCTTAAAGAGATCGGTAAAGTAGATCTTCTTTCTGCTGACGAAGAGATAGATTTTGCAAAGGATATGGAAGCAGGAGCAAAGCCGGGTGCCACTCCTGAGGAAAAGGAAAAGGGAGAGATCGCAAAGAAGCGTCTTGCCGAGGCTAACCTTCGTCTTGTTGTAAGTATTGCTAAAAGATACGTGGGCCGTGGTATGCAATTCCTTGATCTTATCCAGGAAGGAAACCTTGGTCTGATCAAAGCGGTTGAGAAATTCGATTACACAAAGGGATACAAGTTTTCTACATACGCTACATGGTGGATCCGTCAGGCTATCACAAGAGCTATAGCTGACCAGGCTCGTACCATCCGTATCCCTGTACATATGGTTGAGACCATCAACAAGCTTATCAGAGTTCAAAGACAGCTTTTACAGGAACTTGGACGTGAGCCGAGCCCTGAAGAGATTGCAGAGCAGATGCATATCCCTGTAGACAGAGTACGCGAGATTCAGAAGATCAGCCAGGAGCCTGTTTCTCTTGAGACTCCTATCGGTGAGGAGGAAGATTCCCACCTTGGCGACTTTATCCAGGATGACAACGTGCCTGTGCCTGCAGAGGCAGCCGCCGCAACCCTTCTTCGTGAGCAGCTTGTGGAAGTTCTTGGAACTCTCACAGACAGAGAGCAGAAGGTACTCAGACTTCGTTTCGGTCTTGATGACGGAAGAGCAAGAACCCTTGAAGAAGTTGGTAAAGAGTTTAATGTAACCCGTGAGCGTATCCGTCAGATCGAGGCAAAGGCTCTTCGTAAGCTTCGTCATCCGAGTCGCTCTCGCAAGCTTAAGGATTATCTCGAGTAATGAGAAAAAAGATTTTATCTGAAAGATTATTAAAAGTGGTAAATATGGTCACGCCCTGCGATTGCGTCTGCGATGTAGGGTGTGATCATGCATTTGCGTCTATTTATATGGTAGAGCAGGGCATAGCGAAAAGGTGTCTTGCCTGCGATGTAAGACCCGGGCCGATTGCCAGCGCTGATTCCAATATAAAGATACATGGACTTGAAAATGTAATAGAAACCCGCCTTGGCTCAGGGCTTTCAAAAGTAGAAGAAGGCGAAGCGGACTGCGTTATTATGGCAGGTATGGGCGGAATGCTGATAGAAAGCATTATAAAAGACGACATGGATACCGCACTTTCCATACATGAATGGGTCTTAGAGCCGCAGTCTGATTTTGACGTAGTCAGAAGACTCATAAGAGAGTGCGGATTTGTTATAGACCTTGAAGATATGGTAACGGAAAGAGACAAGATCTACCCTGTTATAAAAGCGGTTAAAAATACAAAAAATGCACCTGCTCTTGATGATGAAGACATGCGTATATGCAAAGATCTTGAAATAACTGAAGAAGAACTTTTAATGGTTTACGATAGTTTTGGAAGATATCTTTTAAGGTCCGGCAACAAAATTCTTGAAAAATATATTAACAAAGGGCTTACAAAGTACGATAATGTTATTATGGGTATAAAAAATGCGGAAGGGTCTGATGAAAAGTCACTTGCCCGCCTTAAAGAGATGGAAGAGGCGAAAGCTCTTTCGCTTGCCGCATTAAAGATATATAAACTATACTTGAAATAATACTGTATTGGAGGCTTAGTATGATAAATATCACTGTAAACGGCACTACCAAAGAGTTTGAAAACAACGTAAAAGTTCTGGCCATAGCAGAAAGCTTTTGCGGAAAGAATAATGATATCGTGCTTGCAAAGGTAAACGGCAAGCTTAAAGAGCTTTGGAAAACGGTTAATACAGACGCTGAGGTTGAGCTTTACGATGCTTTGGCGCCAGAAGCCAGAAAGACCTACGAGAGAGCACTTCTTTATGTTTTTATAAAAGCGGTACATGATTGCTTTACGCAGGATGAGATCACAAGTGTCAGCGTTGAGTATTCTATCGGAAATGCCATCTATTGCGAGCTTCATGGCCCTGCTGCAAGAGATGAAAACGGCGGACATCCGCCTGTTACGGTGGCTACGTTAAACAAGATCCGTGCCCGTATGGAAGAGATAATTGCGGCAAATCTTAAGTTTGAAAAACATACTCTTACTACAGAAGAAGCAGTAAAGAGATTTAAGGCTTGCAATCTTACAGACAAGGAAAGACTCTTTAAGTACAGAAGAGTATCGACTACCAACGTATATGAGCTTGATGGCTATACAGATTATTTTTACGGCTATATGCCAAGCCGTACAGGTATATTAAAATACTACGATATTTTAGGTTATGACAGAGGAATAATGGTAGTCATACCTGAAAGCGGAGATATGAACCCACCTGCCAAGCCGACCTGGGAGCCTAGAAAGATGCTCTTTAACGAGCTTCACGAATCTTCTGAGTGGGGCAAACTTATGGGTATCCGCGATGTTGGAGACCTCAACAACACTGTTGCCGCAGGAGATATCCAGGACATGATCCTTGTGCAGGAAGCCCTTCAGGAAAAGAGGATAGGGCAGATCGCAGAGATGATCGCAAAAGAAAAGTCAAAGAGAGTAGTGCTTATCGCAGGACCTTCATCTTCAGGTAAGACCACATTTTCACACAGACTTTCCATAGAGCTTCGCACCTTCGGTCTTCATCCGCATCCTCTTGGAATGGATGACTACTTTGTAGAGCGTGAGAATACTCCGAAGGATGAGAACGGAAACTACGACTTTGAGTGCCTTGAGGCTCTTGATATAAAGCTTTTTAACGACAATATCAACGACCTTCTTGCAGGAAAAGAAGTAGCTATGCCTACCTACAACTTTAAGACAGGTAAGCGTGAATACAGAGGAAATACTCTGAAACTTGGACCTGAAGATATTCTTGTAATCGAGGGTATACATGGTCTTGATCCAAAACTCTCATACCAGATACCTGATGAGAGCAAGTTTAAGATTTACATAAGCGCTCTTACCCAGCTTAATATTGATGAGCACAACCGTATTCCTACCACAGACGGCCGTCTTCTTCGCCGTATGGTTAGAGACGCAAGGACAAGAGGACATTCTGCAGCAAAGACTATCAAGATGTGGCCTTCTGTTCGTAAGGGAGAGGAAAAATACATATTCCCGTTCCAGGAAGAGGCAGACGTAATGTTTAACTCAGCGCTCATCTACGAGCTTGCAGTATTAAAACAGTACGCTGAACCGCTGCTTTTTGGTATCGATAAGAGCGAACCTGAATATGTAGAGGCAAAGCGCCTTCTTAAGTTCCTTGATTATTTTGTAGGGGTACCAGCAGACGAGATCCCAAACAACTCTATATGCAGAGAGTTTGTGGGCGGAAGCTACTTCCCGGTATAGTTGTTTTATTGCATATAAAAAGAGACTCCCCAGATGGAGTCTCTTTTTGAAGTTTATTATGTCAAAAACAGTTCAAGCAGCGCTATAAGCCGAGTTATGTACGCAGCATAAGCTTGCGTGACGATCATCTATCTAGATCAGATGTTACCACCTGACTCAAGCGACCTACCCGAAGCGATGGCGGGCCACCATATACTTCAATTCGGTCTTGCTTCGGATGGGGTTTACATGTGCCCGATACGTTACCGTACCGGCGGTAGTCTCTTAAGCTGCCTTTCCACCCTTACGTTATTTCGAGAAGCGGTCGGTTCAAAAATGCTGTCGCATTTTTGAACTACACGGCATTCGCCGCATCTTCTTCGGAACAAATGCCTCTGCAAGCAAGCTTGCAGACTCATTTTTTCCTTGAAGCGCTTCTCATTGCAAACGCGGTATATCTCTGTTGCACTGGCCTTGGAGTCGCCTCCACCGGGTGTTACCCGGCATCCTGCCCTGTGAAGCCCGGACTTTCCTCACGTGCGGCCTTTCGGCACTTGCACCCGCGATCATCTGCGCTACTTGAAACGAATGTATTGTATCATCTTTGTTTTAAAGCGTCAATAAAAAAGAATATCAGGACTTTACGGATTCCTTTGCAGCAAGCACGTCTTCTCTTGAGCATGGTGTATTTGAATATCTTGCCTTTTCGTAAAGCTTTGTGAGCGTCTCATTTTCAGGAAGAAGCTCTGTGGGCGTTTGAAGTTCTTTTGCTTTAGGCGCTTTTCCGATAGCGCTTTCGCCTTTGCCGCTTGCAGCTTTATAAAAGATCTTTCTTATCTTTGCCTCATTTGGGGGAGCAAAGATCTCAAATATGGATCTTCTGACAGTACCCATGACTTTAACTTTTTCTGCCTTATCAAAAGGATTTAAAAATTCAACTTCATCTGTTTCTATATGGGTATTTTCATTGAATTTTTTTATGATGTTATAAATGGCATAAATGATGCCGGCTATTATAGCTCCTGCTACAAGAACCGTAGTAGCCACAACTACGATCTTTTCAAGGATCACCCAAAATGCAGATGTTTCAGCGACCCCTGCAAAAGCGCTCATATCAGGGTTCATATTTGAAGGACCCTCATCTAAGATCGGTTCATCTATCACTTCTCCGTTGTTTCTAAAGAAAAGGCGAAGAAGGAACAATAATCCGTGGCCTGCCGCAGAAAGGATTGCCCACACAAAGTCGCCAAAAGGAATAAAAACGCTTAAGATAACAACTATAAGTGCTATCGCAAAGAATCCTGCCAGCATAATAAAAGAGGAGCGGTTTATCTGCGAAAAAGGTACATGTTTTGAATCTCTTACTTCGTGAAGAAAGTCTGTGTAATCCGATATATACTTACATACAAAGTAGAGCATAAGGTAGATTATGGAACTTATCAGTATGCCGCTTTTAAGGAAAGCAAGATCCACCTTAAATATAAGTATCTCGCAAACTGCCGCAACAGCAAGGTAATAAACAACTAGAGGCTTTACTCTTACGTCTTCGGCCGGCTTTATCCTTATTGCAAAGCTTACTATAACGCTTAACAGGATAAATGCCATATAAGCCGCAAAAACAAGTATGTGATCTCTGAAAAGAAAACCTGCCGCAAAGCATCCTAAGTTGCAGATAAGGAATAAAAAGAAGTTCTTTATATATTCCCTGAAAACAAACTGAAAGTTTACTATAAGAAACATGGGCACAAGGGCAATGTAGCCTGTCTGAGGTTTTATAAGGTTTAGCGCTACCATCATGGCAGGAGAAAATGCCAGAAAAGCCATATTTGTATTTATAAATCTTGCAAGTCGTTTTAATGAAACTATATTCATGGTGTCTCTCCTTGCTTTACATACTCTTGGCTACGTGATATCTGAAGATATCAGCCTTAAGGTCGTCAGGCGCATCAAATTCCATGTCATCGTGAAGCGGAACGATCCAGAAAAACGGGATGTTCTCTTCTTTAAGAGTTCTCATGGCATCAAAAAAGTCATTTCTTTGGAATGAGGAAATGAGCACCAGCGTATCGCTTCCTGTCCTGTTTTCAACTATTTCCTGAAGGAAAGGTATAAAGGAAGGTACGGTAAGCTTAGTGTCGATCCTTGCAAGTGCCTCATTTATACTGATCTCATGGGAACTTCCGGAGCCGTCTGCTATCTTTGAAGGTTTTTTATTTATTATATCAAGTCCGTTTGTGGTAAAAGAAACGGGAACTCCGTTTCCAAGGTATTCGTAAGCTATGGTTGAAGCAAGTCTTATGGATTCTTCAAGAAGATCCGTAAACTGCCAGATGGTTTCCTGCTCAAGGTTAAGAAGGATATGTACGCTTTCATCTGACGTAGGGGCGTGCTGGTTTACCTTTAGTTCACCGGTTTTGGCGGAAGCCTTGTAGTTAACGGATTTCATCGGGTCAAAAGGCTGATATTCACGGATGCCTCGAAATTCAAAGGGATCTTCATTTATAAGCCTTCTCGTAAGTGTGTTACCAAGCATGGTGGTATAGATGATATCAAACTGTTTGTCTGTAAGAAGCTTTGGGTACACGGAAAGAGTAAGCTGCATTGGAAGTACCGATACGAAATTAGTTGAAAGAAAAAGGTCACTTCCTACGGCATCCACTCTGTCTATAGTGTAATACCCGCGCTTTCCGCATTTAAACCCGAGGGTTCTTCGGATCTTTTGATACATAAGACATGATAAGATGTCATTGCGATAAAAATGATCTGATATGTTTGTGTTTGTAGTATCGTCAAAAATAAGCTCTCTTGATGCTTCAAATTTAACCTTAACAACGGGAAGAGGCATGGCTTTTCTGTTGGTGATGGTTTCGTAAAGATTAAGCCTTTCCCCTTCTCTTGCGTGGTTTTCAGAAAAGGAAAGGCGGATATCAAGACCTTTGTCCCAATATCTGCCATATAATACCTTTTGAAGTAAGTAGAGTAATGCAATAGCAAGCAGTGCAAGAACTGTGTTCATAAGTGTAAATTCCCCCGGTATCAGTCAAGAAGCATAACAAGCTGCTCTGCAAGAAGCGGCTTGCTGAGTAAGAATCCCTGTATAAGGTCGCAGTGCATGGAGCGAAGTAAAGAAAGCTGTGAGCCGTTTTCAACGCCTTCTGCAACAACCGTGATGTCAAGGGCATGAGCAAGAGAAATGATACTTTCTGCAAGCTGTGTGTCCTTTTCATCTTCAAATATGTGATCGATAAAGGATTTGTCGATCTTAAGTGTATTGATAGGAAGCTTTGTAAGGTAGTTAAGGGAAGAGTATCCTGTACCAAAATCGTCGAGAGATACACATACCCCAAGCTTTCTAAGGTCGCTAAGCATCATCTTTGCTTCCTCTATGGAAGAAACAAGCATACTTTCAGTAAGCTCAAGCTCAAGAAGATGAGGCGGAAGCTCTGTTTCTTTAAGAATGGTTCCAAGCTCTGAAACAAAGTCAAGGTTTCGAAGCTGGATAGAGGAGAGGTTAACCGCTACCTTACGCGGTTTGTAGCCCCTGTCTAAGAGATTTTTGTTCATAAGACAGGCGCAGCGAAGGCTCCACAGACCAATCTCAGCTATAAGACCGTTTGATTCTGCAACAGGGATAAACTCTGTCGGAGATAAAGGTCCAAGCTTAGCGCTGTTGATACGCATAAGAGCTTCAAAACCTGTGATGGTGTTGTCATTTGCATTAAACTGCGGCTGGTAAACAAGATAGATCTCGTTATTTTTGATGGCAGAACGCAGCGCATCAAGGATACTGCTTTCACGCTGAAGCTGCTGCTGCATCTCTGAGGTAAAAATAGTAACCTTGTTTTTGCCCGTATCTTTGCTGTGGTACATGGCAATGTCCGCATTTTTGATAAGGGTGTTGTGGTTGTGACCGTTTGAAGGGTAAATGGAGATACCTATACTCATGGAAACATGAGCATATTCTCCGTTAAGGTTAAATGGCTCTTTAAAGTTATCAAGCATAGTCTCGCCAAAGGAAATGGCTTCTTCATTGGAATCTATATCTGCTCTGAAGATAAGGAATTCATCGCCGCCGGCCCTTGCAAGAAGATCCTGCGGACGCATAAGAGCAGAAAGTTTTGCGGCGGTCTGAGCCAAAAGCTCGTCGCCGTAGTCGTGACCTAAAGTATCGTTAATGGTCTTAAAGTTATCAAGATCCACAAAATAGATGGCGTGCTTGTGCTCGTCGGAGTGACGGGAGTTAAGGGTGTTATAAAGCCTGTCGTAAAAAGAGATCTTGTTTGGAAGACGCGTAAGTACGTCGTGGTAAGCAAGAAACTCGATGTGATCGTAGTTTTTACGAAGCTCTTCCTCATTTGCGGCAAGTTCCTCGTGCATATTTGAAAGATCTTCGTAGTTTGAGCTGATTATGTGCATCATTTTGTTGAAGTTCTTTGCAAGAGTTCCAAGTTCATTCTTTGAATCAATGTTACACTGCACTTCAAGATTGCCGTTTGAAGCCTCTTTCATGGCTGCGGAAAGAGCATGGATAGGCCTTGAGATATTCTTAATGACAATTTCCGTACATATAAAGAACAGTACACCAATAACTATACAAAGGGCAATAACAGTAAAGTGTTCGGCTCTTGAACTTCTTATAAGGTAAGAAATAGGGATCTCAAGGATAATATATTTGTCGTAATTGATAATGGAGATCTCGGCATGGATAAATTTTTTACCCCCCGCAAGCCAGATATAGTAATAGCGCCAGCTGGTGTGCTCGTTAACAGTGTCACTGTCCGGGGCATTCATCAAAAGGCGGTATTCCATAGGAGTCTTGCTGATAAGACCCGATAAGGTCTGTTCTACGGCAGCATCAGATATACTGCCGGTACGGTTTTGCTTTGAGAGGGCGTAGTTGCACTGGGACTCCACAAGATCTGAGACAATCTCTACGGAGTGAGATGTGGTTACTTTAAAAATATAGCTGTTTATCAGTAACAGTATTATCACAACTACCGCCGCAGTAACAGCGAAGCTTAAATGCATTGATTTTTTGATTGACATGGGTTTTAACCTCGCAACTCACAATGTATAAATAAAATTTCCCTTATAATATTCTAACAATTTGACGCTTATTATTCAATGTAAAAATGTGAAAATGAGAAAAATTAACAGTTGATAAATGGCGAATTTCCATGTATACTACCTTTGGTACGCTTTGTTTTTTAAACAGGATAAAATGTTTATTTCTTAACGAAGGAATTTAGATGTATAAATTATTAAAAAAAGACGGAAATGCCCGCAGGGGCGAACTTACTACGGTTCACGGAACCGTTCAGACACCGGTATTTATGAATGTAGGTACCGTAGGTGCGATTAAAGGCGCTGTATCAACAGAAGACCTTGAAAGCATCGGAACACAGATCGAATTATCAAACACATATCATCTCCACGTCAGGCCGGGAGATGAGGTTATTAAGAAAATGGGCGGCCTTCACAAATTTATGTCCTGGAACAAACCGATCCTTACAGATTCAGGCGGCTTTCAGGTATTCTCTCTTGCTGGTCTTCGCAAGATAAAAGAAGAAGGCGTTTACTTTAATTCACATATAGACGGCAGAAAGATATTTATGGGACCGGAACAGAGTATGCAGATCCAGTCCAACATCGCCTCCACCATCGCCATGGCCTTTGATGAGTGTCCTTCAAGCGTAGCCGAGCGCAGTTATATAGAAGCTTCGGTAGCCCGTACCACCAGATGGCTTAAGCGCTGTAAAGATGAGATGGCCAGGCTTAATGCTTTGCCAGATACTATCAATAAGCATCAGATGCTCTTTGGTATAAACCAGGGCGGTGTTTACAGCGATATCAGAATAGAGCATGCAAAGGTTATCCGTGAGATGGATCTTGACGGTTATGCTGTAGGTGGTCTTGCGGTAGGTGAGTCCCACGAAGAGATGTATCGTGTCCTTGATGATGTGGTACCTTATCTTCCTGAAGATAAGCCTATCTACCTTATGGGCGTCGGTACTCCTGAAAATATCTTAGAGGGAGTAGACAGGGGGGTTGACTTTTTTGACTGCGTATATCCTGCCCGTAACGGCCGTCATGGCAACGCTTATACAAACCACGGCAAGATGAATCTTCTTAACGCAAAGTATGAGCTTGACGACAGACCTATAGAAGAGGGCTGTCAGTGTCCTGCCTGCAGGCGCTACTCCAGAGCTTACATAAGACATCTTCTTAAAGCTAAAGAGATGCTTGCACTTAGGCTTATGGTTACTCACAACCTGTATTTTTACAATACGATGATGTCGGAGATTCGGGATGCAATCGATGCAGACCGTTTTAAAGAATATAAGAAAGCAAAGATCGAAGGCATGCGTGCCGGAGAAGAATAAAATAGGAGGATAAAGGATGATTTCATTACTTGAGGCTACATCAGCAGCAAACCCTATGGGCGGAGGAAGCTTCCTCTGGATCATGGTTATCTACATTGTTGTTATCGGCGGTGCTATGTATTTTATCAGCTACAGACCGCAAAAGAAACAGCAAAGAGAGATGCAGGCGCTTCTCGACTCACTTGAAGTGGGCGACAGCGTTCTTACTACAAGCGGATTTTACGGCGTTGTTATCGATATCAAAGACGAGATAGTTATCGTTGAGTTCGGAAGCAACAAAAACTGCCGTATCCCTATGAAAAAGACTGCTATCACAGAAGTTGAAAAAGCAGGCGGCGCAGAGAACTAAGGCGTGACGATAGGGCCTTTTGGCTCCCGTCATGATTTTATTCATAGTTTGAAAGGAGATTTGTGACATGATTTACACAAAAGAAGTAGAAAATATGTGTCCTGTTGCTAAGGGCGCAAAACATGAGCCGGCTCCAATTCCGGAAGAGGGAAAATGGGTTCATGCAAAAAAGATCGAAGACATCTCCGGTTTTACACATGGTGTAGGCTGGTGTGCTCCTCAGCAGGGTGCCTGCAAGCTTTCTCTTAATGTAAAAGAGGGCGTTATCGTTGAGGCTCTTGTAGAGACCATCGGATGTTCAGGTATGACTCACTCTGCAGCTATGGCAGCTGAGATCCTTCAGGGCAAGACAATCCTTGAGGCTCTTAACACAGACCTTGTTTGTGATGCTATCAACACAGCTATGAGAGAGCTCTTCCTTCAGATCGTTTACGGACGTACACCGTCTGCATTCTCAGATGACGGTCTTGCAGTTGGAGCAGGT
>JAEEOQ010000051.1 GCA_016284355.1 Lachnospiraceae bacterium | reverse complement strand
TTCCGTTCCAAGGACTTCTTTATGATAATCAGAAACACCATACTTTATAATATCGTGTTCATACTCGGGGGAACCTTTGCGTCCCTTGCGATCGCCGTTATGATGACAGAACTTGGCAAGCACAGGATAGCAAAAGTCCTTCAGCCTATAATCTGTTTCCCTAACATGATCTCCATAGTCATCGTTGCATACCTTGTATATGGATTTCTTGGAGGAGACGGCTGGATCAACAACACTCTCCTTAAAGGAGACGGGATCAGCTGGTATTCAAAGCCTGAATACTGGCCGTTTATATTAACACTTGTTCATTTTTGGAAGGGCGCAGGATACGGCTCCATAATTTACATTGCTACCATGTCGGGAATCGATGTGGGACTTTATGAGGCCGCAAAACTCGACGGCGCTACAAAAATGCAGCAGATCAGGCTTATTACGATTCCGATCATAAGACCTATGATCATGCTTATGCTCCTTCTTTCCATAGGAAGGATCTTTAGCTCAGACTTCGGTCTGTTCCTTCAGGTTCCTATGGATTCGGGTGCTCTTTATAATACTACACAGACTATTGATACATACGTATACAGAGCCCTCATGAAATTAAACGATGTCAGCATGTCTTCCGCAGCCAGTGTGTTCCAGTCCATTATGGGATTTATCCTTGTAATGCTCTCTAACCTCCTTGTGCGTAAGGTTGACCCGCAGAGCTCGTTATTCTAAGGAGGATAAGATGAGACAGGTTAATTCAGAAAAGAGATTTGTTAATTCAGAAAAAAGATTTAAAGCAATATGTGCTGTTATAATGATCCTTTTTGCAGCCTTTTGCGTATTGCCCTTTATCCTTATGATAAGCGCTTCTATCACTGAGGAAAGCGCTCTTATGAATTTTGGATATAAGTTCATCCCTAAAAAGCTCAGCTTTGATGCCTACAAGTATCTTTGGGCAAAAAGAGAGACCATAGGAAGAGCTTACTATATAACGATAATTGTTACTTTGATCGGTACCACACTTAACGTTATCATCACATCGATGTTTGCGTATCCGCTTTCAAGAACTGATTTTAAGCCAAGACATTTCTTTGCTTTTTTCATCTTCTTTACAATGCTTTTTAACGGCGGTATGACAGCATCATACATTATCTGGACCCAGTTTTTCCACATCAAGAACACCATTTGGGCGCTTCTTTTACCGAACTACCTTATGAGCGGAATGAATGTGCTTCTGGTGCGAAACTATTATGTGGGCAGCATTCCTACAAGTATACTTGAGGCGGCAAGGATAGACGGCGCTTCCGAGATGAAGATCTACAGAAGAGTGCTCCTTCCTCTTAGTAAGCCGGTTATCATAACTGTAGCCATGTTTGCAGGTATGGCATACTGGAACGACTGGTCAAACGCCATGTACTACATTACCAATCAGAAACTTTACAGTATAAATGCTTACCTTAACAACCTTCAAAACAACATCAAGCTCCTTTCCATGCAGTCAAGCATGACAGAAGGCATAAACCTTCAGGGGCTTTCGCTTCCTACGATCGGAGCCCGTATGGCAATTGCCATGATAGCCGTACTTCCTGTACTTGTTATCTTCCCGTTTATTCAGGCTGAGCTTATAAAAGGTGTTGTTATTGGCGGTGTTAAGGGCTAAAAATAGGAGAAGAAAAATGACTGACTTTGAAAATGCAAAAGTAAAAGTAACCGAAGGATGGTTACAGGGTTATACAGAAAATAATCTTAAGATCTTTAAGGGAATCCCTTATGCAGCCCCTCCTGTAGGAGAGCTGAGGTTTGCAAAGCCGCAGGACGCAAGAAAATGGAGAGGCGTAAGAAATGCTACGCAATACAGCGCAGCAGCAATTCAGCACGTTATGGCAGATGAGAACCTTCCTGCCAATGTACACGGCGTACCTCAGATGCTTGCAAGAAGCCAGTACGAGGAAGACTGCCTTTATCTAAATGTCTGGACTCCTGCAAAAAGCGCAGATGCAAAGCTTCCTGTATTTATCTGGATCCACGGCGGCGGAATGGTAGCAGGCTCAGGCGTTGAGTGTGTATGCGACGGTGACGGATTTGCGGGAAGAAAAGATATCGTGGTTGTAACCATCAACTACAGACTTGGTTTCTTCGGATTTTTCTCGCACCCCGACCTTACAAAAGAAGGAAACGGAACTTCAGGAAACTACGCCCTTTACGATATGCGTAAAGCCTGTGAGTGGGTTAAGAAAAATATAGCAGCCTTTGGCGGAGACCCTGATAACATCACAGTTGCAGGACAGTCAGGTGGAGCAGCAGCAACAGGTGCACTTCATGCATCACCTCTTATGAAAGGCCTTATAAACAGAGTATCTATAGAGAGCGGCCCTATCTATTACGGCTTTATGCAGCCGGCAGACAGAAGCGTTTATGAAGAGCGCGGCGTTAAATTTATGGAAAAGGTCGGAGCAAAGTCTATTGAAGACCTTCGCAAAATGGACGCCTGGGATCTTCAGGACGAATATGAAAAGATACCTTTTGCGGAAGGTTTTTCATTCTGCATTGACGGCGAGTTCTTACCTGAGAATTACGGAAAGTTCATGGATGAGGGCAAGTTTAACGACTTTGATGTGCTTATCGGCTCATGCGCACAGGAATTTCCTATCGGCGGGCCTGACGGCATACCACTTACCGAATACAATAAATATCTTGAAGAAGAGTTTGGCGACAATCTTGATAACATGAAGAAATGGTATCCTGCCACAACTCCAAAGGAAGCCGCAAAGATGGCTGCAACCATTGCTTCGGATATTATGCTTATCGGATCTGTAAAGATAGGTGAGCTTTGCAAAAAGTACGGAAGAAACGCTTATGTATGGCTTATGAACAAGGAAAATGAGACAGAGCGGGGACATGCTGAAGGCAGCCCGCACTGCGCCGAGATGCCATACGTATTTGGAAGAGTAGATAAAGGCGAGAGAAATCCTTTCTTTGATTACCACTGGGTAGGCGCAGATTATGACTTTATGGAGCTTATACAGGGGTACTGGCATACATTTGCAAAGACCGGTGATCCAAACGGAGAGGGAAGACCTTGCTGGAAGAAGTATTCGGAAGACTTTGATATAATGGTGCTTGGCAATGATTCCCACATGCTTTCTGCCGAAGACAGAAAAAAGTACGCGTACTTTTATGACAGACTTGCAAAGGCAGACAAACCAAAAGGAATACAGCTTGGCGGATTCGCAAGAATTTAATAAAAAGATATGGCAGATGGACACCCCGCAGTCCATCTGCTTTTTTTCGTATTACCACATTTTACAAAAATAAAAGAAAATTAGTTTAATTTTAAAGTAAAAGTGCTAAAGTATAAGTATAATGGTGTCATGAGAATTATTGCCCTGTGCGATACAGATAAAACAAGATCATTATCAAAGGAGAATGAGAAAATGGATTTTACCAAACTTACCGAGTATATGGATGCTCTTGATAAGAACTACGGCGTATACAATGCCGATATTGTCATCAAAAAAGATCACAAAGTTGTTTACAGACATATGGTGGGACATTCAGATTATGAGAAGAAAGTTCCGGTAAACGAAAAAGATATGTACTTTTTCTATTCCGCAAGTAAAGTGGTTCTTTCAGCTGCGGTTTATAAGGCTATGGAACTTGGACTTCTTGATTTTAACGATACCGTAGATAAATATCTTCCTGAATTTGCAGATATGAAGGTTATTGACAGAAAAGTTGAGCCGGGTGACTTCAGAGCACCTATGCCTTCTCTTAGCGAGCCTTGTCATCCTGCTAAGGCTAAGATCACCATCGAAAACCTCCTTATGATGGAGGGCGGACTTACATACGATCTTCACAGCGAGGCTATTAAAGAAGAACAGGAAAGAGCCGGCGGAAAATCTTCTACAAGAGATATAGTAAAGGCTATCGCCAAGATGCCTCTTATGTATGAGCCGGGATATATCTGGTCATACTCCCTTGCACATGACGTACTTGCCGCAGTCCTTGAAGTTGTTTCAGGTATGAGCTACGGAGAGTTTTTAAGAAAATACTTCTTTGATCCTCTCGGAATAAAGGATCTCTATTTTACAGAGCCTGAAGGAACCGAGGTTTCGGCTCTTTACGTAAATGACTGGCAGACAGGAGAAAAAAAACCTGCACCAAAGAAACTTGAATACAAACTTTCAGATAATTACGAAAGCGGCGGAGCAGGCCTTATGGGTACTGTTGATGCCTACAGCAAATTTATCGATGCTCTTGCAAACGGCGGTGTAGGCGAAAACGGAGCTCGAGTTCTTAATGAAGACTTTACGGAAAAGATCCTTTCACATCTTACAAAGGGCTTTGCTGATGAAGCTTTCAAAAAGGGCGGAAAGGGCTCATACAGCTATGGCCCGGGTGTAAGAGTAAAGACAGACACAGAAAAAGGCCTTTCACCAATAGGTGAGTTTGGATGGGATTCAGCTGCAGGCGCATATGTACTTGTAGACCCTGCAAATAAGATCAGTCTTTTCTACTCACAGCATGTACTTATGCATATGCAGTCATATTTTGAGATACATCCTGCTATCCGTGACCTTGCCTACGAGGCTATGGGAAGCGAGGTTATCACCTGCAGCGGTGTGCATGGTGATATGCCGGGAGATAAGATCGTTATAAATGCCGAGCATGTAAGCAAGGCAGCAGTCATTTTACCTGAGCTTGTTAAAAAGATAAACGAAAAGCAGGCAGCAGGAAGCAAGAAAGTAACCGTATGTGTATGCGGCGGTTCAGGTGTTGGAAAGAGCGAGATCGCATCAGTGCTTGCACAGCTCCTTCCTGCAAGAGGCCACAAGGCTTATATCCTCTCAGGAGACAACTACCCTAGAAGGATCCCTATGTACAACGATGCCGAGCGTCTTAGCGTTTTCCGTAACGGCGGCGTACAGGGGCTTATGAAAGACGGCGTATACACCCTTGAAAGAATGAATGAAGTACGTAAGTGGCAGGCAGAAGAAACAGATGCCGATAAGAGCCACGTAAATGATAACCCTTGGTTTGAAAGCTATATTAAAGGCGGAAGAGAAGCCCTTTGCGGATACCTTGGAACTGCAAAGGAGCAGAATTTTGATGAACTTAATAACATACTTTTGGCATTCCATGAGGGCAAAGATCACATTTTCCTTAAGAGAATGGGGCGAACCGACACTGAACTTTGGTATGAGGATGTGGACTTTTCCGCTACAGATGTTATGATAGTAGAGTGGACACATGGTAATAACGATCTTCTAAACGGTATCGACATTCCAGTGCTTTTAAACTCAACTCCTGAAGAAACTCTTGCCCACAGAAGAGCAAGAAACCGTGACGGTAAGACCGACAGTGCGTTTACCACAATGGTTCTTGAGATAGAGCAGAATCTTCTTAAGAGCCAGGCACATAAGGCACAGATCATCATAGCAAAGAGCGGCGAGCTTCTTTCCTTTGATGACTACAAGAAGTTAATGGGAGAATAGTATGAGTAAAGAATTTGATATCAGACCTATGCTTAACGCTTACCCTGATTCTATGGGCGGCAGACTTTCAGACATTGCAAAGGTGCTTGAAAAAGAGGAAGTAAACGGTGCATTTTCATCATTTTACATACTTCCTTCCGTATTTTGCTCGGATCTTGACAGAGGTTTTTCTGTTATAAGCTACGATCTTAATCCGGAGCTTGCAAACCGCGACGACATTGAAAAGATCAAGAGTCTTGGTATAAACCTTAAGCTTGATTTTGTGCTTAACCATATTTCCGTCCAGTCTCCTGAGTTTAAGGATATCCTTGAACACGGAGAGGAATCAAAGTACGCAGATTTCTTTATTAACTGGAATAAATTCTGGGAAGGACACGGAACTATGACTGAAGAGGGCTATATTCAGCCTGATCCTGAAGTCATAAAAGACATGTTCTTTAGAAAACCGGGTCTTCCGCTTCTTATGGTGGAGCTTCCCGGCGGAAAGAAAGTGCCTTACTGGAATACATTCTACCAGGAAGTAACGGAAAATCCTGACGGCACAAAGAAATATCTTGGTCAGATGGACCTTAACATAAAGTCTCCTCTTGTGTGGGAGTATTACGAAGAAGTTCTTAGCAAGCTTGCTTCTTACGGTACTAAGATCGTAAGACTTGATGCTTTCGGATATGCGCCAAAGGAAGTTGGTAAGCGTAACTTCATGAACGAGCCGGATACCTGGGATTTCCTTAAAAAGATCGCAGATATGGCCGAAAAACATGACCTTATGGTGCTTCCTGAGGTACATGATTCCTACGATAAGCACAGCTACGAAGCAATTTGCGAAAAAGGCTATGTTACATACGATTTCTTTATGCCGGGACTTATTCTTGATGCCATTGAAAATGAGGATGCAACTTATCTTGCAGCCTGGGCAAGCGAGATCATAAGAAAAGGCCTTAAGACCGTAAATATGCTTGGATGCCACGACGGCATACCTCTTCTTGATCTTAGAGGTCTCCTTCCTGAAGAAAGGATTCAGGGCCTTATTGACACAGTAGTCGGAAGAGGTGGCTTTGTAAAAGATCTTCACGGCAACAAGAACATGTACTATCAGGTAAATGCCACATATTACAGCGCTCTTGGCGAAGACGACAAGAAGATGGAGCTTGCAAGAGCACTCCAGCTCTTTATGCCGGGCAAGCCACAGGTCTGGTATCTTGATCTTTTTGAAGGAAAGAATGACCACGAGGCTGTAGCAAGAGCAGGCGCCGGCGGCCATAAAGAGATCAATAGAACAAATCTTACCTGGGATATGATAGAAAGCGGACTTAAGAAAGAGACTGTACTTAAGCAGCTTGAACTTCTTAAATACAGAAATTTCCATCCTGCTTTTGCAGAGGATTCTGCCATAGCTGTAGCGAGCGAAGGAAGCAAGATCTCCATCACATGGCAGAAGGGTAAGTATATGGCAAGCATTGAGGCCGACTTAAAGACAAAAGAGTATTCTGTTTACAGAACCTCTACTCCGTCAGACGAAGAAAGATAATGCAGACCTTATTCCCCTAAGCTTAGCTTAGGGGATTATTTGATTATTTTAAGAAAAGAGTAAGATTTTTGTAAAAAAATATTAAGGCGAAATGCGGTATTTTATGGTATAATCGTGAGGTGTGAAATTTACTACAGAAAAAGGAAGGAAACGACATGAAAAAAATTATCGCACTAATATGTATCATGGCGCTTGCACTTAGTGTTCTTGCGGCATGTGGAAAGAAGGCAGATGCACCTGCCACTACAGAGCCTGTAGAAGCTGTACAGGACAATACAGAGGTTAAAGACGAAGAGCCTGCTGCTGAGAATGATACTCAGACAGAGGCGGCTCCTGATGCACAGCCTGCAGATGAGACTCCTGCAGATGAGACCGCAGAGGGCGAGGCTCATCCTGAGATCAAGGGTTATAAGAGAAACTATCTCCCTATCCTTGACCGCGCTGCATATATCCTGGCAGAAAGCGACATCAACAGCGGAAACGAAGAAATGGGCGAAGGCGAGACAGCTCTTTTTGAGTCAACAATGTACAGAGAGTATTCTGTATACGGAAACCCTCTTTACGATTTTGGTTATACATTCAGCGATCTTAATGCAGACGGATATGACGAGCTTCTTATTATGTTCAACACATTTGAAGATGCAAACTATGACGGAACAACACCGGGCAAGGGTTCTCTCATTGCTGCAGCTTACGGCCTTGTAGATGATCAGCCAAAGCTTCTCTTTGAAGGCTGGTCACGTAACACATATCAGCTTCGTATCGACAAAAAGCTTGCAAACCGCGGTTCAGCAGGAGCAGCTTACGCTATAACAGGTGTTTACGAGATCGACGCAAATCTTGTCTGCAACTGCCTTGATTATTATTTCACACATGAGATCGACGGAGATGTGGAAAACATCGGTTTATATCACAACACTGTCGGGACAGACGATATGGCAGCTTCTGAGCTTATAGAGGGCGATGCATTTGACGAGTTTGACAAAGAGTGCAATAAGATCTTTGTTACTGTAATGGAGCTTCCTGTTACCACATTTGCAAACTACTACGACCCTACTATGGCAGGCCATGCAGCTTCCGCCGGATCAGAGGAAGAGGACCTTCTTAACGTATTTGTCGCTTCTTACTACGAGCAGGGCGTTCCATATGAGTTTATAACACTTGATGAGTCAGAGTACAGCCAGGACGTTATGTTCCAGATCTGGGACGGTTCTGTTTCTGATTTTAAGATCTCAAAGCTCAGCCTTAAAGATGTAGAAGATGACGGAAATCCAATCTTTGACGAAGAAGTTGTTTACGAGCTTCCTTCTTACGGCGCAGGTGATTCACAGGTTGTAGCTACAATGTCATTCCCTGGCGATACACCAAGCTACGGATACAGCTACAAAACAGCATCAGGCGAGGAGAAGAAGTTTTCTCTTTCACTTAGTGGTCTTGATGGAAGTCTTGTTACTTCATCATACAAATAAATAAAAAACATTTACGGAGGGGAACATGAAAACAGAATGGAATTTAAGTGTCTTATACGACAGTATCACAGATCCTAAGTATGAGGCAGACATTAAAAAGCTTGAAGAGGCTTTTAAGGAAACAGAGGAGATTGTAGCAAATGCAGATAAGATGGACGATCTGACAAGAGCTGAAAAGATCCTTAAAGTTTCAGAGACAAAAGAAAGCCTTCTTATAAAGCTTTACAATTTTATAAGCCTTCTTGAGTCTACAGACAGCAAGAACGGCGATTATATGGCTCAGGAAAGCAGACTTGACAGATTGATGTCAAAGAGCGCTGCAAATGAGGTTGCCTGCGACAGACTTCTTGCAGAGCTTCCTGATGTAGAGGCTCTTGCAGCAAAGAGCGAGCTTGTAAATACCTACAAGGCATACATTAACCGCATAAAAGAAAAGGCTAAACATTTCCTTTCCAACGAGGAAGAGGCTGTATATTCTCTTATGAATATGACAGGCGGAAGCGCATGGGGCAGCCTTCACAGTTTCCTTACCTCTACTCTTAAAGTGGATTATGAAGGAAAGCAGGTTACTCTTTCAGAGATCAGAAACCTTGCCTACAGCCCTGATGCAGCGGTTAGAAAGGCTGCATATGAGGCAGAGATTGCTGCTTACGATAAGGTAAAGGATTCTATAGCATTTGCATTAAATAACATCAAGAACCAGAACAGAGAGGTAGGAAAGAAGAGAAATTATACTTCTCCGCTTGATGAAGCTCTCTTTAAGTCAAAGATGAGCAAAGCTACTCTTGATGCCATGTTCTCAGCAATAGACGACTATCTTCCTGACTTTAGAAGATACCTTAAGGCAAAGGGAAAGATCCTTGGACATAACAACGGACTTCCTTTCTATGATCTTTTTGCCCCTCTTGGCAAAAACGACAAGAAATACAGCCTTGAAGAGTGTAAAGAGACACTGCTTACCTGCTTTGAGAACCTTTCTCCTGATATGTCAGCCCTTATGAAAGAGGCTTTTGAGAACGAGTGGATCGATTTTTATCCACGTGACGGAAAGGTTGGAGGCGCATTTGACTGCGGCCTTGGCAATGAGATCAAGCAGAGCCGTGTGCTTACAAATTACGACGGTTCCTTTAGCTCAGTAGACACTCTTGCACATGAACTTGGACATGCTTTTCACGACAGACAGCTTGCAAATGAGGCAACCTTAAACCAGGATTATCCAATGCCTATAGCTGAGACAGCGTCTACCTTTAACGAGACCTTCCTTGGGGCTTATATGTTAAAGAAGGCAACCGGCGATGAGGAAAAGCTTGCTCTTCTTGATTCTGAGCTTATTGAACAGACTCAGTGTATGGTAGATATCTACTCCAGATACCTTTTTGAGACAGCTGTATTTGAGCAGACAGAAGATAAATTCCTTATGGCAGATGATCTTAGCAAGATCATGCTTGATGCACAGGATAAGACCTACGGCGACGGACTTGACCCTGAAGTAAAGCATCAGTATATGTGGGTATGTAAGGGCCACTACTACAGCAGCTCTTTAAGCTTTTATAACTTCCCATACGCTTTCGGTAATCTTTTTGCAGGAGGTCTTTACGCTCTTTTCCTTAAAGACGGCGAGAAATTCTTTGCAAGATACAAAGAAATGCTTCGTCTTACTCCTGTTCACTCTATCGAAGAGGACGGAGCCGAGCTTGGCATCGACCTTACCAAGAAGGAGTTCTGGACAGCAAGCCTTGAAACCATAAAGGGCGAGATCGACGAGTTCTGCGAGATAGTAGATAAGCTTAGTAAATAAGACTAAAAATCAGAACTTTAAATAAAAATCCCGGAAACGATCTGTGGTCGTTTCCGGGACTTTTGTGTGTTAAAAAACTTACTGGAAATCAAACACGTTTACCCAGCTGTCGAGTAGTTCTTTTTCTTCAGGGATATTATTGGTGCTTTGCTGGCAGGCAACTATAGGCATCCATTGCCAGATAAGCTGCATTGGGATGTCAGCTTTCTTGGAGAAAAGCTTTAAGTACTTCTTTGCAAGGTCTTCCTGACCGTTAAGCGAGAATACAAGGTAGGTTCTTGCCGCATCTGCAGAGGCGTTGCCCTGGGTTGCGTGAGCCCAGTCAACCACATAAGGCTTGCCTTCGGGAGTTATGATAACGTTTGAAGGGATGAAATCTCCGTGAAGCACTTTGTTGTGGTCTTTCATGCCCTCAAGCCTGTTGTGAAGGTCGTAGCGAACAGTTGCCTCATAGCCTGAGGAAGAAATCTTAGCATGAAGCTTTTCCTTAAGCTTATTAAGGTGCGGAGCACGCTGCGTAAAGATCTTAAGCTGAAGATCTACAAACTGCTCAAGGTATTCGTCTTCCTTTTCAGGGTGCTCTTTCATAAGTTCTTCAAGGGTTTTGCCCTCAATAAAAGTCGTGATAATAGCCCAGCCTTCGGGAGTTTTCTCAACATCAAGAAGTTCCGGTGTGTTAATGTCTGTTTCTTCAATCCTTGCAAGATTTAATGCCTCGTTAAGTACGTCTGCCTTTGAAAATGTGCTGTCAAAAACCTTAACCAGCTTGTCGCCGTCTCTATAGATTTTTTTATTGCTTCTTTTAACAAGTGTTTTCATATGTTACCCCATTTCTGCGCCCTGCGCTAAACTATTGATACATTTACCTATTTTCCGTAATAAGCCTTAAGGTACATCTCT
>JAEEOQ010000050.1 GCA_016284355.1 Lachnospiraceae bacterium | reverse complement strand
CTACCTTGATGAGGAGCTTTATAAAAAGACCCTCTGGAACCACAGGCCTTTGCAGGATTTCTGGATGATAGGAAACGGCACCGCGCGCCACCTTGAAAAGCTGGGTATCTATACTATGGGCGAGCTTGCCCATGCAAGCGAAGATATCCTTTATAAAAATTTCGGTATTAATGCGGAGCTTCTTATAGACCACGCCTGGGGAAGAGAGACTACAACCATCAGCGACATAAAAAACTATAAATCTTCCTCAAATTCCATATCAAGTGGCCAGGTTCTTGGAGAAGCTGCAGACAGAGAAAGAGGAAAGCTCCTTCTTCTTGAGATGGTTGATCTTTCCTGCCTTGATCTTATAGGCAAGGGCGTAGTTACGGAGTCTATTACGGTATACCTTTCCCCTGCAGATAAAACCTTAGAGCCTTACAGGGGCTCTGTGCGTCTTCCTAACCTTGCAAATACATTTAAAGTTATAAAACCTTATATAGAAAAGCTTTACGAGCGTATAGTGCCGCAGGGGGCATATATAAAGAGGCTTAATGTTTCTTTTAACAACCTTGTGGATGAGGCTTACGAGCAGTTCGATCTTTTTACGAATATTGAAGACATAGAAAAAGACAGAAAGGTTAATATGGCGGTTCTTGATATTAAAAAGAAATTCGGTAAAAATGCCATTGTTAAAGGTATGAACCTTTTGGAGGGCGGTACCACGATAGAGCGAAACAGCCAGATAGGAGGGCACAGAAGTGGCAACTAGATACGAACACGCAGACAGGGCAAAGCAGTTTGCTCCCTTTGACGCACTTACAGGTCTTCATGAGGCTATAAGAAAGCGTGAGAGAGTTGTGGTAGAACGCCCTGAGCTTTCAGAAGAAAAGAAAGATGAGCTTGACCTTGCTCTTGCCTCCCTTACCCCCGGCAAGATGGCCTCTGTTATATATTATTCCGGCGGTGAACTGATAAAGAAAGTGGGTATGGTGGCAAAGGTAGATCTTGATGCAAAGGTCTTAATTCTTGTAAAGACAAAGATAAACATTTTGGATATAGTGGAGCTTGAAGTAGAAGAGTCCGGCCACCTTCAATCTTTATAGATGATATTTCTTTTGTTTTTAAAGGTTATCCTCGCCCCACTTCTTTAGTTCAAGAAGTATTGGGATAAGGCTTTTGGCTTTATCAGTAAGGTTATATTCTACTCGTACTGGCATCTCATCGTACTGCTTTCTTTCTGCAAGGCCATCTGCCTCAAGCTCCTTTAAAGAGTTTGCAAGCATGGTGTTTGTTATGCCTTTTACGGCTCTTCTAAGCTCGCCGTAGCGCACTACTTCGTTTTTATCTATAACGCAAAGAATCATGATCTTCCATTTGCCGCCGACTATATCAAGGACCTTCTTAAGCCCGCATCCTTCGCCTGCTATATTGTCAGCGTTATCACATAAAGTCTCTTTTTTCAACGGTTTTCTCCTTTCAAAAAACGACCCGGTATACTTTTTCTTACCAGATAAAGATAATCTGCGTACTTGATATACTTTTTATACCATATATAATAATGCTATCACATTCAAAATACAAGTTCAAGGAGAAAAAAATATGAGAAAGGCTGTCAATGATAAAGACAGATGCGTTGCATGCGGTGTTTGCAGTAATCAGTGCCCACGCGGTGCTATAAGTATTTTCAAGGGCTGCTTTGCGGTGGTTGATGAGGTCGTATGCGTAGGTTGTGGTATTTGCGAAAAGGCCTGCCCGGCAGGATCGATAAAGGTAAATGACAGGAGGAATGCATAATGGCTAAAAACAAGGCAAAACACTGGTATGATTACCTTTGGATCTGGAGTATAATATATTTTGCATTAGGATTTTTTAATATCCTTTTTGCATGGCTTGGTCTTATTGATTTTATTGTTCCGCTGATATTTGCAATAGCCGGAGGCAACAAGAATTTTTGTAACAGATATTGCGGAAGAGGACAGCTTTTTTGGGTGCTTGGAAGAAACCTGAAGCTTTCAAGAAAAAAACAGGCACCCGGATGGATTTCTTCTAAGTGGTTTAGATACGGATTTTTAACTTTCTTTATGACTATGTTTGGATCAATGATTTTTCAGACATATCTTGTTTTTGCGGGTACTTCTTCACTTCGCAAGGCGATAAAGCTTTTTTGGACCTTTAAGGTTCCTTGGAAATGGGCATATAACGGCAGCATTTTCCCGGACTTTGTGGCTCAGTTTGGCTTTGGCTTTTACAGCCTTATGCTGACATCGACCCTTATAGGACTTATTGTTATGGCTTTATATAAAGAACGTACCTGGTGTACATTTTGCCCTATGGGCACTATGACACAGGGGATTTGTAAACTTAAGGCCGGAAATGAATTAGAAAAGAAAGGTGATCATCATGACAATTAATGAAAGAGCAGAACTTGCTGCAAATATGAAGCTTTCAGGCAGATACAACTGTGCTCAGGCTGTAACAGCCGCGCTTTCAGATCAGACAGATCTTAGCAGCGAACAGCTTTGTCAGGTTTCTGCAGGTTTTTGTGCAGGTATGGGCAATATGGAAGCAACCTGCGGAGCTTTAATCGGCGCCGGTATGGTGGCAGGCCTTGCAACCGAAGGAAGAGGCACACTTCCTCTAACAAGACAGATTCAGGAAGAATTTAGAAGAACAAGCGGAGCACTTCGCTGCAAAGATCTAAAAACAATGACAGATGGAAAGCTTCTTTGTCCATGTGATCAGTGCGTAAGAAATGCAGTGCTTGCATACGGAAAAGTACTTGGACTGGAATAAATTACAATGCCCCAAAGGGATAAGTCCCCTTGGGGCATAAGTTTACTAGCTGATTAAGCTTTTTGAAGGCTTTCTTCTTGAACTTTTAAAATGTTTTCTACAGGAATATCGCATAAATCAGATATTTCATGAGGGGTTTTGCCTTTTTCAAGCATTGTAAGAATGAGCTGAGCTTTTCCTTGTTCAATACCTTGCACAATACCCTGTTCAATACCCTGATCGATATACTTACCACCTAGTCTTTTACCAACCTTGTCCATAGTAGCATCTCCTTCCAATTCAATCTTTAAAAAGGTTTCATCCCCTGACATAGTAGCCAAGAACTTTACATATTTACCACTTAAAATATATCTTATATATCATTTTTTATCAACACAAAACTCCCCGGTGCGCTGCACCGGGGAGTTCCCTTAATCTGGTATGGAATATTGAAAAGGTGAAGATTATCTTGCATTAAATCTGTCAAGTGCTGCCTGTTTGATCTCCACAGCTCTATCAATATTAAGGCCTTTGATCTTGTTTACATACTCATCCCACTGGGTGTTGATATCAAGAACGCCTGTGATAAACTGGGTTGTGGACTCATTTACGTAGGTC
>JAEEOQ010000049.1 GCA_016284355.1 Lachnospiraceae bacterium | reverse complement strand
ACTTCTCCTTCTATACCGACAAAGACCTTTTAAAGATGATAGACTATAACCTTTATCCTTCATTTATTCTTTCTGAGGATCCTTCTTATAAGCTTGCTCCGACAGCAAGCGGAAGCTTGTATTCTACGGAATATGACCTTTATAAGGATGTTATCCCTGAAAGCTACGAAAAGGTTAATGAGGTGCTTTCTAAGGTGTCCGGATATACCTGGACAGACAGAACGGTTCCTTATCACGGTGTTGTGGTAAACACCTACGAAAAGGACGGCATTACAAATAAAGTCATAATAAATTACACAGAAGAAGCAGTAACTGTTGAAAATACAACTGTAGAGCCGCTTTCTGCAACTGTTGTAAGATAAGGAGGAAACCTTGAATAAAAGAAAATTCAAAAAAGGCTCAGCTTTTGAGAAAAGACAGAACAAGATGGGTTACCTCTTTATGCTGCCTTGGATAATCGGATTTATTATCTTTACTGCATTGCCTTTTGCAGCCACCATAGTGCTTTCATTTACAGAGATAAAGCAGAATGTTACGGGCTTTGATATCAGTTTTGTGGGAACGGCAAATTATAAATCAGCCTTCTTTACAAATACTTCATTTACCCCGGCCCTTGTGGAATTTTTGTGGATGATCATTCCATATACACTTCTTATTGTGGTCATCTCATTTGTACTTGCTTTTTTACTTAACAGGATAAAAGTATTTAAATCGGCACTTCGTACCATTTATTTCCTTCCTGTTATCGTGCTTTCAGGTCCTGTCATGTACCAGCTTATGGATGCGGGACAAAGCGCAAATGAGGAAACAACAAGACTTATTTACGACAATATCATCCTTGAT
The DNA here is from genome assembly GCA_016284355.1 of Lachnospiraceae bacterium. GTDB lineage: Bacteria > Bacillota > Clostridia > Lachnospirales > Lachnospiraceae > JAEEOQ01. The sequence continues at coordinate 2,727 of JAEEOQ010000049.1, read as the reverse complement.
ATGATAGAGAATTTCTCTCCTTATATCGCAAACGCACTTATAGGGATATGCGAGAATCTCTCGGTTATACTCTGGTTTACGGGTATTCCTATCGTACTTTTTATAAACGGACTTCAAAAGATCAACCCGAGTATGTATGAGGCGGCAAAGATCGACTCTGCAAACTCATGGCAGATCCTTTGGAAGATCACTATGCCGATGATAAGAAACACAGCGCTTGTCTGCAGCGTATTTACCATAGCCCAGCTTGGAAGTATGGACTCGGTAAACCCTGTGCTTGCTCTTATCAAAGAAGCCACCGCCAACACCAGCGGCGGATTTGGCTTTGCGGCTACATATTCATGGATTTACAGTCTGCTGGTACTTGTGATAATCGGACTTGCATTTCTCTTACTCAGGGAAAGGAAAAATACAGAAAGGCATGTGAAATAATATGAAAAGTAAGATCTCAAAAGCAATTATTTATTTCGTACTTATATGCTTTAGCTACATTTACCTTTACCCTATCCTTGAGATGATAAGCAAATCGTTTATGTCGGCTAAAGACGTTATTGATCCTTCCATTACCTGGATACCAAAGCACCCTTCAATAAACAACTTTAAGGTTGCGGCAGGGGTACTTAACCTTAAAAAGACATTTATCGGTTCTTTATGGTTTTCAGGTGTTATGGCTCTTGCACAGACCATAGTTTCAGCTATGACCGGTTTTGCAATGAGCAGATACAATTTCAGATTTAAAAATGTATGGCTTGTGCTTATCCTTGTGGCATTTATTATTCCTACTACGCTTCTTGTTATTCCAAGACTTATGCTCTTTATGACAGCGCAGAACACTACAGGGATCCAGCTTATCGGAACTCCGATACCGCAGCTCCTTATGGCGCTGCTCGGCCAGGGAGTAAACGGCACCATACTTATACTTATTTTCTACAACTTTTTTAACCTTATACCTTATTCTCTTGATGAGGCAGCCATGATAGACGGAGCAGGTCCGCTTCAGGTATTTTTCCATGTAGCGGTTAAGCTTTCTTTATCTACAGTGCTTGTGGTATTCCTTTTTGCCTTTGTATGGAACTGGAATGAAACCTATGTAACAGGTACTTTTGTAAGATCAAGTATCGCACTTCTTCCGCAAAGACTTAACATGTTTGACTCTGTGTTTGCTACATACGCAAGCAGCGGCGGGGCAGGCGGCGGAGAGATGAAGCTTAACGAAGCCTACAAGATGGCAGGAACCTTTATTTCCATATTACCTCTTCTTGTGCTTTATGGATTTGTACAAAAGCAGTTTATACAGGGTATTGAAAATACAGGTATCACAGGAGAATAAGACAGATGAGAACAAAGCAGTTAACCTGGGCAAAAAAGATTTTTATAGCCCTGCATGCAGCGGTTTTTGCACTTGTTCTTGCGGGGTGCGGCAAGGAAAACTCTCTTCAAAAAAGAGTTGGAACTGTCGTGCCGCCGGCATTTACGGAAAGTGCGAATGAAGAAAAAGAGGTAGTTAAAGTGAAAGCTAAGGGATTTAACTATGATAAGGATAATCTGACCTACGAGCTTGTCTGGTCAGATGAATTTGATTACGAAGGAGCACCTGCCCCCGATAAATGGACTTATCAGACAGGCGGCTCGGGCTGGGGCAACAATGAGCTTCAGTATTACACGGAAGATGGCAATGCGAGCGTTAAAGACGGACATCTTTCTATAGAGCTTCGCAAAGAAAAGAAAGAGTCAAACGAATACACCTCAGCCAGAATGAATTCAAAAGCTTCATGGCAGTACGGAAGAGTGGAAGTAAAAGCAAAGCTTCCTAAGGGGCTTGGAACATGGCCTGCCATCTGGATGATGCCTGATGAAAGCGTGTACGGAAACTGGCCAAATTCAGGCGAGATCGACATTATGGAACATGTGGGCTACGATCAGGATAACGTTTTTTCTACCATACATACAGAAAGCTACAACCACAGGATCGGCACTCAAAAGGGAAAGACTGTACATATAGACGGAGTAAGCGAAGATTATCACGTTTATACCTTAGAGTGGCTGCCTGATGAGATGAGCATGTATGTGGATGACACCCACGTGTTTACCTTTAAGCCAACAGATTTTAAGAAGGAACCTACAAGTGCCGAGTGGCCTTACGACAGGGCTTTCCATCTTATCTTAAATATCGCTTACGGCGGCAACCTTGGGGGAGCAAAGGGAACAGACGATTCCTGTCTTCCTGCCACTATGGATATCGATTATGTAAGGATATATCAGGCTAAAGAATTTAGCGGTATGAAGGGTGAAGACAAGGTTTCACCTTCAGGGAAGGAGTTTACTATGGGAGACAGATTTCTTAAAGCGGACGGTAACATAATAAGAAACGCAAAAGGCGAAGAGGTACTCTTACAGGGCGTTAACCTTGGAGGCTGGTTTGTAACGGAAAGCTGGATGTGCCCAAGCGGAACAAAAGATGAAAAGACACTTCGTGCTACCCTTAAGGGAAGATTTGAAGAAGAGGGAATGCGCGAGCTTGTTAAGATCTACCAGGATGCATGGATAACAGAAAGCGATTTTGACCTTATAAAAGAGGTTGGATACAACTGCGTACGTATCCCAATGTATTATGGAAACTTTATGGATGATGAGGGAAACCTCATTTCGGGAGCTTTTGATAAACTTGACTGGGCTATAGAGCAGGCTGAAAAGAGAGATCTTTATGTGGTACTTGACCTTCACGGA